>NZ_JBHVPD010000009.1:46078-160241 GCF_042887525.1 Kitasatospora sp. NPDC057936 | reverse complement strand
CCCCACGGGGGGAGGGCGGGCGACGTCCGCGCGCCGGGTGGCCGGCGGGTTCCGGCTCCCCCCGGGCCGGAACCCCCGCCCCCACGCGGGCGAACCGTCCACCTGTGGTGCCGCCCCGGAGGCCGCCGCTGCCCTGATCGGAGACGGCCTGGCCGGGAACGGAAGCGGAGAACCGCGGCCGCGATCGCCATTCTGGGCACGCGGCCCCCACCCCCGCATGGGGGACCGGCCCCCATGTTCTTACGCGCCCCGGGATCCCCCGCACCCACCCGGCTTGATCAAACTCTTGTGCGAACCGTCTTCCGGCTGACACGCTCTGTGCCGTGACCACTCCTCCGAGCGACGCGACGGCCACGGCCACGGCCCTGACGGGACGCTGGTGGGAGCCGGGCCTGCGCCCCGGCGAGCCCGCGCGTGACGGCCGCCCCGCGTGGGCCGCCTTCGTCGAAGAAGCGGTCGCCGGCGCCGGGGCACCGCGGACACCCACGGGACCGCTCCCCGGAACCACCGGATTCCGCCCGGTCGTGGCGCCGCTCGTCCGGACCGCGCTGACCCGCGTGCGCACCGCGATCCCGCCGGAGCTCGCCGACCTCCCCGCGATCCGCGCCCGGTTCGCCGACGACCTCGCGGACGCCCTCACCCGGCAGGCCGCCCGCACGCTCGTCCTGGAACTCCACGCCGCCCGGACGAACGGCCAGCTGCCAGGCGCCACCCCAGAGAATCGTTTCCGCTCCTACATCAAGGCGACGGCCCACCAGTCCGGCCTCTCGGGCCTCTTCCACACCTACCCCGTCCTGGCGAGGATCCTCGCGCAGACCTGCCTGGCCGCCACCGAGGCACTCACCGACCTGCTGAACCGGTTCGCCGCCGACCGGGCGGACATCGTCACCACGCTGCTCGGCGGCACCGACCCCGGCCCGCTCACCGCCGTCCACCGCACCGGCGACCAGCACCGACGCGGCCGCACCGTCGCCGTACTGGGCTTCACCACCACGAAACGGGTCGTGTACAAGCCACGCTCCCTACGGACCCACCACCACTTCAACGCCGTCATCGACCGGTTCAACGCCCAGCCCGGCTCGCCCGGTCTGCGCGCCGTCGCCCTGCTCTCCCGGGACGGCTACGGCTGGACGGAGTTCGTCGACCGCCGCCCGTGCACGACGCCCCGGGACGTCGAGCGCTTCTACCTCCGGCAGGGCGCGTGGCTCGCGCTGCTGCACGCCTTCGACTGCACCGACCTGCACTTCGAGAACCTCATCGCGTGCGCGGACCACCCCGTACCGGTCGACCTCGAAACCCTCTTCCACCCGCCCGCACCGCAGCGGCCCGAGGAGTCCGTCGACCCGGCGGCCGTCGCCCTCGCCGCCTCGGTGCACCGGACCGGCTTGCTGCCGCGCCTGATCCTCGGTGACGAACAGGCCGTGGACGCCTCCGGGCTGGGCGGCGACGCCGGAGCCACCGTGCCCGGGGAGTCCGTGCGGTGGGAGGAGGCCGGCACCGACCGGATGCGGCTCGTCCGCCACTCCGGCGAACTCCACGGCGGCGCCAACCGCCCCACCCTCGCCGGCACGGACGCCGACCCGGCCGACCACGCCGACGCCCTGCTCGACGGCTACCGCCTGGCCCGCCGCATCCTCGCCGACGACAGGGACGGACTGCTCGCCCTCCTGCCGGCGTTCGCCGACGACGAGACCCGCGTCGTCGTCCGCGCGACGGCCGACTACGCCACGCTGCTCGACGAGTCCACCCACCCCGGCCTCCTGAAGGACGCGGCCGACCGGGACGCCCTGCTCCGGGACGCCCTCGCGGACGGCACCGACCACCCCGGCTGGACCGGGCTGGCCGACGACGAAGCGGCAGAGCTCTGGAACGGCGACGTACCCGTCTTCACCACCCGCCCGGGAACGGCCGACCTGTGGACCGGCCAGGGCAGGCGCGTGCGCGGCGCACTGGACCGCCCGGGCCTCGACCGGGTCGGGGAGCGGCTCGGGCAACCCTGCCCCCACCAGGAGTGGATCATCCGCGCGGCCATGACGAGCCGCTCGGCCACCCCGGCCCACCAGCCGGCCCCCACCCCGCCCAGGACTCCCCGCCCCGGCGCCCGACCCCCCTCCCCCGCCGACCTCCTGAACGCCGCCCGCCGGATCGGCGACACCCTCCTCGACGAGGCCCACCGCACCACCGGCCGAATCAACTGGATCACCCTCGAACTCCTCGGCGACCGCTACTGGCAGCCCGCCCCCGCCGGCGCCGACCTGGGCGGCGGCTACCCCGGCCCCGCCCTGTTCCTCGCCCAACTCGCCGAGCTCACCGGCGGGGACCGCTACGCCGAGGCCGCCCGCCAGGCCCTGCGCCCGGTGCCCGAACTCCTCGACCGACTCACGGCCCGGCCCGCGGAACCGCCACTGATCGGCTCCGGCGCGTTCACGGGCCTCGGCGGCCTCACCTACGCGCTGAGCCGGCTCGCCGTCCTCCTGGACGACCACGAGATCGCCGCCTGGCTCGCCCCGGCCGTCCAACTGACCGCCGCAGCAGCCGAAGCGGAACACTCCCCCACCCTCGCCGAGGGCACCGCCGGCGGCCTCGCCGCCCTCCTGGCCGTCGGCACCGCCGAAGCCCGGCAAGGCGCCCGCCGCTGCGCGGACGCGCTGCTCTCCCGCACGCTGCCCACCCAGCACGGCTTCACCACCGGAACCGCCGGCATCGGATGGGCACTTCTCCGCTTCGCCGAGACCGAGGACGACAGCACGGAACACAAGCGAGCCGGGCTGGCCGCACTGAACGCCGCCGCCACCTCGCCGACCCCCCGGTCGACGTGGTGCGAAGGCGCGCCCGGAATCGCCCTCGCCATCGCCGACAGCGGAGCCGCACAGGCCGACGAACACCTCAGCCACCACGTCAAGACCACCACCGAACGCACGGCCGCAGCCGGCCCACTCCCCACCCACAGCCCGTGCCACGGCGAACTCGGCGTCCTCGAACTGCTCGCCCACGTGAAGGACCCGGCGCTCGGCACCCGCACCACCGCCCTGCTCGCCGCACTCGACCGGGCCGGCCCGGTCTGCGGCACCCCGTCCGCCGTCCCGGCCCCCGGCCTCCTGACCGGCCTGGCCGGCATCGGCCACGGGCTGCTGCGGCTCGGGTTCCCCGACCACACGCCTTCGGCGCTGCTCCTGCGAGCGCCGATCGAACCACGGCCGTCACACCGGACGCCGTGACCCCCCGAACGAGAGGAAGAGCCATGGACATCCACGAGACCGTCCGTCGCCGGACGTCGCCGATCGTCGCCCAGGAAGCGGCCCAGGACGACCCGATCGGCGCGATCCGCCTCCGCCCGACCACCACCGGCCTGCTCACCCGCCGCGCCGAACTGATGGGCACCCGCGACCGCAGCAAGTGCACGATCGAGACGGTGACCTTCCGCTAGCCACCACTCACCCGACGGCCGGAGCCGGGGAGCCCAAAGCCCCCCGCCCCCGGCCGTCGGCACACCCGCACCGATGCACCCACCCCACCCCCTCACCTCCGCACCCCCTCCGCCACCCCCGGCGAACCCCACCCACCCGAAAGCCCACCCCACGCCCCACACCCCGCGCAGCGGCCCCCGCCCCCACCCGCAACCGCCTGCCCGCCCCGGGATTTTGGCAATCGTTTTGTCAACTTGTTCATACGATCAACTACCCTGCCGACATGCGCATCACTTCGCCGGTCACCATCGGCCGTCAGGAAGAAATCTCCCTGCTGGAGAGATCCTTGACGCAGCTTCGGGAGAGCACCGGCCGCACGGTGTTCCTGGTCGGCGAGCCCGGAATCGGCAAGTCCCGGCTGGTCGACCACTGCGTCCAGCAGGCGGCGGACCGCGGCATCCCGGTGCTGCGCGGCCGCGGCAGCATCACCGGCGGCGGAACCCCGTTCCGTCCGCTGTTGGAGGCGCTGTCCTCGCACTTCCGCACCACCGCCCCACCCGCCGACCCCGAACTGCTCCCCTACCGTTCGGCCCTGGCCCGGGTCGTCCCGGAGTGGCGGAACGCCGCCGCCCCCGGCCGCACCGAGAGCGTCGTCGAACTGGCCGAGGCGCTGCTGCGCCTGCTCGCCGTGATCGGCCGGGACGGCGGCTGCGTCCTCGCCCTGGAAGACCTGCACTGGGCGGACTCCGAGTCCGTCGCCGTCACGGAGTACCTCGCCGACAACCTCGGCCGCCTGCCCGTCCTCCTCCTCGCCACCGTCCGCCCGGACCCGGGCACCGCACTGAACCTCGCGCGGAGCACCGAGCGCCGTCGCGTCGCCACCGTCGCGACGCTGCGGCCGCTGACCGCTCCCGAGATAAGAGCCCTGGTGGCCAGCTGCCTGGACGCCCCGGCCGCCGACGTACCGGACGCCGTCGTGGAGCGGCTGGTCGCCCGCAGCGACGGCAACCCGTACCTCGCCGAGGAACTCCTCGCCGACCTGGTCGACTCCAAGCTGCTGAGCACCACCACCGACGACCCACAGGCCGCCGACGGCCCACAGGCCACCAACCGCTCACAGGCCGCCGGCGGCTGGCACGTCACCGGCGACCTCGACACCACCGTGCCGACCACCGTCGTGCAGAGCTTCGGCCACCGCCTCCTGCAAGTCGACCCCCCGCTGCGCGACTTCCTCCTCCTGGCGGCCACCATCGGCCCGCGCTGCTGCGTCTCCGCCCTGCGGACCGTCACCGGACTCGACGACCCCACCCTGTTCAGCCGCCTCCGGGCGGCGACCGAGGCGCACTTCCTCGTCCCCGACGACTCCTCTCCGCACGACTACGCGTTCCGCCACGCGATCACCGTCGATGCCGTGCTCGCCGGCATCCCCGCCGCGCAGCGCGCCGCACTCGCCCGCCGGGCCGCCGACGCGCTGCGCGAGGACGGGCCGCCGACCCCCGACCGGTGCCAGCTGGTCGCCGACCTGCTCGTCACCGCGGACGACCGCCCGGGCGCGGCACTGCTGCTCGCCGAGGCCGGTCGGCTGACGATGGCCGACGGCGCCTCGGCGTCGGCGGTGCTGCTGCTGGAACGGGCCGAGTCGCTGGCCGGCCCGGCGCACCGGGCGGAGATCACCGAGTCGCTGGCGCACGCGCTCGCCGAGGACGGCCGGTTGGACCGGGCGTTCGCGCTGGCCGGCACGCTGCCGACGCTCGGTTCGACGACGCTGGCCGCCGACCGCATGGTCGCCCTGCACACGCGGCTGGCCTGGGCCGCCGTCGTGGCCGAGCGGAGCGCGGAGACGGTCGCCCAGGTGGCCGCGGCCCGGGCCCGGCTGCACAACGGCGGCGCGCCGGAGCAGGCCGCCGCACTGGCGGTCGTCGAGGCGCACCTGGCCCTGCTGCCCGGCGAGGAGGAGCGGCTGCCGGACGCCGAGCGGCTCGCCGAGGAGGCGGCGGACATGGCCGAGCGGGCCGGGCTGCCGGTCCTGGCCTGCCAGGCCTGGCAGGTGCTCGCGATGCTCTCCCGCACGCACGGCTTCGACGTCGCCGACGGCTGCCTGGAGCGGATGCTCGCCGTGGCCGAGACGCACGGGCTGCCGGGCTGGCGGTTCGAGGCGCTGATCCGGCTGGGCGGCAACGCGTTCATGCGCACCGGCGAGGCGCGGCGGCTGGAGCAGGCGAGGGCGGCGGCCGAGGACCTCGGCTCGATCGTGCTGAGCCAGCGCACCGAGGGGTTCCTGGCGATGCACGCCGTCCTCTCGGGCGATCCGGCGACGGCCGAGGAGATCATCGGGCGGTGCCTGGACGCGGCCGGCCGGATGCGCAACCACGCGACGCACCGCTACCTGCTGCTGACCTCCGCGACCCTGGCCGCCCACCAGGGGCGGCGGCGCACGATGGAGCACGTCCTGCGGGCGTTCCGGCAGGCGGGCGGCGAGGGTTCACTGCTGACGCCGGTGATGCTCGGCCTGTGCCGGGCCATGTGCGCGCTGCTGGAGGAGGACCGCGCGACGGCGGACGCCGAGTTCGCGGCGGCGGCGGCCTGGGAGGCCGAGCACCCGAACGTCTACTTCCTCGCCGGGCGGTACGGCCTGCGCCCGCTGCTGGCAGTGCTGGCCGGCACGGCGGGCTGGGCCGAACACGCCGCCGTCGCCGCGTCGCCGGGCGCCGAACTCGCGTGGAACCGGCAGTTCCTGGACCTCGCCGAGGCGGTGCTGCTGGGCCGGGAGGGCCTGGCCGCCGAGGCCGCCGAGGCGGTCGCCCGGGTCCGGCGGGATCCCGGGCGCTTCCCCACCGGGCACCACCTGGGGCTGCGCCTGGTCGCCGAGGCCGCGCTCGCCGACGGCTGGGGCGACCCGGTGGCCTGGCTGCGGACCGCCGAGGAGTACTTCCACGCGCTCGACGTCCCTCCGGTGGCGGGCGCCTGCCGCGCGCTGCTCCGGCAGGCGGGGGTGAACGTCGCCCAGCGCCGCAGGGGCCGCGAGCTGATCCCGGCCGGGCTGCGCGCCCAGGGCGTCACGCCGCGCGAGTACGAGGTGCTGGCGCTGCTCGTCGACCGTCCCGGCAACCAGGACCTGGCCCGGCTGCTGTCGATCTCGCCGCGCACGGTCGAGAAGCACCTGGCCAGCCTGATCCAGAAGACCGGCCGCCCCGACCGGGCCGCACTCTGCCGGCTGGCCGCGGACCTGGCCGTGCACGGGTAGGGCACGCCCTGGGGCGTGTCGCGCGTACCGGGCCCGGTGGCGACGCGGCCCGGAGCCCGGTCACCGGGACAGTTCGTCGAGCAGGAAGTCCGCCGGGCAGCCGTGGTGCGCGCGGTGCAGCACGCGCAGCACGCCCGCCGAGCCGGTCAGGTAGTCGCAGGCGAAGCGGGACACGGCCTCGCCGGGCTCGGAGAGGAAGGCCCTGCGGACGACGTCGAGCCGACGCAGGGCGGTCTCCCGGTAGGCCCGGTCCCCGGTGATCTCGGCGGCGTCGAGCAGGGCGTCGGCGACACCGACCGTGCCGGAGCTGTGGCCGTGGCCGTGGCCGAAGCCCCGGCCGGGCACGTCCAGCGCGCGCAGCACGGCCCGCGCGTCGTCGAGGCCGCCGTAGCGCAGCAGTACCCTGGCGATGCCGGCGCCGCCCGCCTCGACGTACGGTCCCATGGCGCCCTCGTGCTCGAACACGGGCACGCCGTCGACGAGTCGGGCCTGCGCCAGCTCCCACGCGAGGGCGGCGCGACCGAGCCCCAGATGGCTCTCGTCACCCGTGACCTGGTACAGCCTGAGCAGGAACATCGCCACGCCGGCCTGGCCGAAGGCGAGACCCGTGAGCGGACCGGCCACGGAGAACTCGCTGCACTCCTCCAACTCGCCGAACGCGCCGAACTCGCCGAACTCGCCGATCCAGTAGGCGTGTTCGCCGTCGCGCCGCACGGTCTCGCGCAGTGCCCGCGCGCAGTCGAGGGCGGCGGCGAGGTCGCGTTCGTCGTGGCCGCGCACGTAGAAGCGCAGGTTCGTCATGCCGACGCCGGCGAGGCCGCAGTAGAAGGAGTGATCGCCCGACTCGGCGGCCCGCCGGTTGGCCAGGGCGAGCAACGTCCGTGCCTGGCCGCGGAATCCGAGCTCGTCGGAGGTCCAGGCGAGGCCGGCCAGGCCGTCCATGAGACCGGCGGGGTGCGTTGCCGGGTCGACCGCGTCGAGCCGCTCGCGCAGCCACTCCTTCCAGCCGGGCCGCAGCGGGACGCCCGAGGCGTCCAGCGCCCACAGGACGCCGCTCGCACCGAAGCCGAGGCTCAGCGGGTTGGTGGTGCGGGCGAACGGGTCCGCGGGGAACAGCGTGCTGCACGCGGGGTCGGCGGCGGCCGCGACGAAGGCCGCGATACCGGCCACCGCCGTCCCGAACTCGTCCGGTTCGTCGCGCATGTCTTCCTCTGCGGTTCGTGCGGACGACCGCCCTCGATGGCCGGGAGGACGGCGCGATCCGTGCGGGGACGCTGCCCGCTGCCCCCGCACGGATCCGCCGGAGCAGCATCGGGTGGAGTTGCTGCTGCTTCGCGCCGGACTTCCCTCCGGCACACACAGAGCCAACACCGTCCGCCGCCCGCCCGCATGAGGGATCGGACCCCAGAATTCCGCCCGCCCCACCCACGTATCCGGCGTCCGCCGGGCGCGTCCCACGAATCAGCCGGGCGCGACCCGCGAATCAGCCGCGCGCTGCCGCTCGGCCGACCACCGGGAGCACGTTCAGTTCCTCCTCCGTCAGCACCAGTTCGGCCGCGGCGGCCGAGTCCCGGATCGTCTCCGGCCGGCTCGCGCCCGGGATCGGCAGCATCACCGGCGACACGGCCAGCAGCCAGGCGAGCGCCACGCGCTGCGGGCTCACCCCGCGCCCGGCCGCGACCTCGGCGAACCCGCCGCTCCCGACCGCGTCCGCCCGTCCGATGCCGCCGAGCGGGCTCCAGGGCAGGAACGCGAGGCCGAGTTCGGTGCACAGCTCCAGCACCGGCCGGTGCTGCAGGAACGCCGGTGAGAAACGGTTCTGGACGGACACCAGGGCGTCACCGAGGATCCCGCGCGCCTGCCGCACCTGCTCCACCGAGACGTTGGAGATGCCGGCCGCCCGGATCTTGCCCTCGTCGTACAGCTCGCGCACCGCGCCGAGCGAGTCCTCGTACGGGACCCGCGGGTCCGGGTAGTGCTGCTGGTACAGGCCGATCGCCTCGACGCCGAGACGGCGCAGCGAGCCCTCGCAGGCCCGCTTGAGGTGGGCCGGATCGCCGTCGATGGTCCAGGAGCCGTCGCCGGGCCGGCCGCGGCCGCCCTTGGTGGCGACCAGCACGCCGTCGGCGCCGGGGCCGTACGCGGCGAGGGCGCGGGCGACGAGGCGTTCGTTGTGGCCGTACTCGTCGGCGTGCCAGTGGTAGGAGTCGGCGGTGTCGATCAGCGTGATGCCGGCGTCGAGTGCGGCGTGGACGGTCGCGACCGCCCGTTCCTCGTCGGGGCGGCCCTCGACGGAGAGCGGCATGGCGCCGAGGCCGATCGCGCTGACGTCCAGGGATCCGAGGCGGCGGGTGGCGGTCATGCGGCGGCTCCTCGTCGAAGCGTCTCGGCGACGAGCTCGGGCAGCCAGTCGCGGGTGTGGGAGAAGGAGTAACCGAGCTGTTCGGCACGGGAGTTGTCCATGCCGTAGTAGCGGTCGAAGGAGAACGGCGAGGCCTCGTCGCCGGGCGCGGGTGCGGCCGTCCGGTACGAACTCCCCTGCGCGATCAGGTCGCAGAGGTCCGTGGCCGTCAACTCGCCGTGCGAGCAGGCGTTGACGGCCCCGGTGAACCGCGCGCCGGCCGCCCAGTGCAGGACGTCGGCCATTTCTGCCTCGTGCGCGTACGAGGAGGGCAGGTTCGCCGGGTGGACGGCCACCGGGAGCCCGGCCTCGATCCGTTCGCGGTAGTGCGCGAGGCGCCCGGTGAAGTCGTCGGCGCCCAGCACGTGCCCGGCCCGGACGGCGACGAACGGGAACGCGTCACTGCGGGCCAGCACCGCCTCCGCCTGCCGCTTGCCCTCGCCGTACGATCGATCCCTGAACTTCCGGTCGGTCCACGGCAGTTCCAGCCGCACCGGCCACCGGGCCGGATCGACGACGTCCTCGCCGAGCGGCACACCGGCCGGCCGGTCCTCCCCCGTGTCGTACACCTCGATGGTGGACGTCATGACGTACCGCCCGACCCGCCCGGCGAACGTCCGCACGGCTCCCTCGGCGTGCAGCGGCGTGTAGCAGACCTGGTCGACCACGACGTCGAACTCCCGGCCCGCGAGCACCGCGCCCAGCGCCGCGGCGTCCTCCCGATCCGCCACCAGCCGCTCCACCCCGGGCGGTGGGGGCACCGACCCCCGGTTCAGCACGCTCACCCGCGCTCCCGAGTCCCGCAGCCGGGTGACCAGCCGCCGCCCGAAGTAGCGGTTCCCCCCAATGACCAGCACGTTTTCCATGCCCACAAGTGTTACCGTGCGGCGTCATCTGATGAAGGGGAGATCATGGGAGTTCAGGCGCTTCGACCGAAAGACCGACGGCAGACGGGCCCGGCCGCCGACGATTCCTCAGGACGGTCCGCCGCGCGCCCCGAGAGCGCCCTGGACGCCGTCGACCTGCACCTCCTGGAGCTCCTCCAGACCGAGGGCCGCATCACGCTCAGTGAGCTCGGCCGCCGCGTCAGTCTCAGCCCCGCCGCCGTCGGCGAACGCGTCCGCCGCCTCGAAGCCGACGGCACCGTCACCGGCTACGCCGCCCAGGTCTCCCCCGCCCGCCTCGGCTACGGCATCCAGGCCTTCGTCCGCGTCTCCCCGCACGCGCGCGTGACCGTCAAGTACCTCCGCAGCCAGGAACTCGTCCACCGCCCCGAGGTCCTGGAGGTCCACCACGTCATCGGCGAGGACTGCTGGATCTTCAAGATCGCCGCCCGCGACACGACCCACCTGGAAGAACTCATCGAACTCATCTCCATCCTCGGCCGCACCACGACGTCGGTGATCCTCTCCTCCCCCGTCACCCGGAACGCCGTCCTCCCGCCGCCGTCCCTGTAGCCCCCGTCATCAGCCCCGGCAACCGGCGGCCGACCCCGGGCTCCGCAGCGCACGTCGTCCGAGCGGCCCAACCCGATGAGCGCCGGACCGTCCGCCCGGCGGACCCTTGCCTGAGATGGCCCCGGCCACCCAGCCGGGGCCGAATCGACGGATCGGAGGGCGAACGATGCCCAACATCCCGCCCCAGGACCATGCCGTCCCGCACGTCTCGACCGTCCCCGCGAACCTCAACGAGCACGTCGAGCTGTTCGTCCGCGAGTACGACGGGACCAAGCCGCACCACGACCCCGAGCCCGTCCTGATGCTGCACGGCCGCAGCGTCCCGGCCCTCGCCGGCTTCGACCTCCAGCACGACGGGTACAGCTGGGCCCAGGACCTGGCCCAGGCAGGCTACGACGTGTTCGTGATGGACCTCCAAGGCTCCGGCCGGTCACCGCGGCCGGAGATGGACAACCCGTGCAACGCCAACCCCGCACAGCAGAAGGCCGACCTGGTCCCCAACCCGCTGGCCGCGCCGTGCCCCCCGGCCTACCCGAAGCAGCTGGGCAACTCGCAGAGCGAGTGGGACGAGCTGAACACGGTCGTCGAGTTCGTCAGGAAACTGCGGAGCGTGCCACAGGTCGCGTTCGTCGGCTGGTCCGCGGCCGCCTTCGTGATGGGACCGTACGTCCTGCAGCATCCCGGCAAGGTGAGCAGCCTGATGCTCCTGGCGCCGATCTACCCGCCCCGCGGCAACGCGAGCAAGCCGGGCACCCGGTTCGGCGCACCGCATCCGCTGCCCCTGACCACCCCGGCCGCCCAGTTCGGCTTCCCGATGAACCTCCTCACGAAGGCCGACCTGACGCACGTGTGGGACCCCGAGCTGAAGTGCGCGGGCCAGCGGGAGAGCGGCATGGTCGACGTGGTGTGGGCGGCCATCATGGACAACGACGCCGTCGGCAAGACCTGGGGCCCGCTGAACTCCGGCGTGCCGGAGGGCGTCTGCCGGTTCCGCAACTCCTTCTGGTGGGGCTGGAACGACGCGACGGTGCCGCTCGACAACACCCTCGGCACGGTGGTGCCCGTCCTCCTCGTCTACGGAGAGGACGACACCCAGGCGATCCACCCGACGCCGGACGACAAGACCAACTTCTCGGTCCCCGCCCTCTATGCGGCCATCCCCGGGACCGACAAGCTGATGATCAGAGTGGCCTGCGCCGGCCACCAGATGGTCTGGGAGAACCGCGCCAAGGACCTGCACCACATGGCCCGCGAATGGCTCAAGCACACCGCCGTCGACGGGCTCAAGAGCGGCAGCTACGCCCTGGACACGAACGGCAACTACACCCCCTACCCCTGACCACCAACCCCCACCCCGAGACCCCTGCCGATCACCGGCGGGGGCCTCGGCGTTCTCCGGCGCATGGCATCTATTGCACCCGGTAAATGTCGCCAACTCGGTTTATTCTTATGGTCATTCGCATCGAAAGAGGAAACAGGAAACACCACGGACTCCCGTTTGACCGGCGCGATCGCATGCCAGGATTCAGGGCGGAAGCGAGGGGAGACCGCTTCCGGCCCACTCGATTCGGCGGACGCCCGAACGAACGGATCCAGAAACGGGGGTTGGCATGCACAGGACTGCAGTGTCGTCCGACGAGTTCGGCCCGGAACTCCGCCGACGGCGGATCGCCGCAGGCCTCACCCTCACCCGGCTCGCCGAGCTGCTGAGCTACAGCAAGGGCCACCTCAGCAAGATCGAGCGGGGCCACAAGGCGCCGCCGCCCGAGTTCGCCCGCCGCTGCGACGCCCAGCTCGACGCCGCCGGCGAACTGGAGCGGCTGCTCACTACCGAACCACGGACGCCCCGGTCCACCGGAGGCCCCGACGGACCGGGCGGCGAAGCACCGCCGGCACACGGCCGACACGAGGATGTCCGCCGCTCCGAAGGGCTGGGCAGGCGGCAGCTCCTCGCCGCCGGGGCGACGTCACTGATCGGCGGAGGGCTCGCCGCTCCCCCGCACCCGGTTCCCGCCCTGAAGCCGTCCATCCCGACGACGGCCATCACGGACTCCGCACCGGTTGAGATCTTCCGAGCCCAATTCGACCAGATGCGCCAACTCGGTCAGACCACCGCACCCGGCACACTCCTGCCCCTGCTCACCGTCCAGATCCGCACCCTCGGCGACCTCGCGGCCCGGACCGACGCCGCGAACCGCACCCGCTTGCTCGCACTCGCCGCCCGATACGCGGAGTACGCGGGCTGGATGGCTCAGGAGGCCGGTGACGACGACGCCGCGCTCTCCTGGACCGCCCGCGCCGTCGAGCTCGCCGAGGCGGGCGGGGACCACCACCTCGCGTCGTACGCCCTCGTCCGGCGAGCCCTGATCACCTTCTACGCGGGAGACGCGGCCCAGACCGTCCAACTCGTCGAGCCGGCCCGGAACGGCGGCCTGCCGCCCAGGATCCGCGGGCTCGCCGCCCAGCGGGAAGCCCAGGGCCACGCCCTCGCCGGTCACCGCGACGCCTGCCTGCGCAGCCTCGACCGCGCCAGGGAACTTCTCGCCAGGGCGGACGCCGAAGAAGGCACCGGATCACCCGCTCTCGGCACCACCAGCCTCGTCGACCCGGCGGCCATGGTCACCGGCTGGTGCCTGTTCGACCTCGGCCGGCCGGACCAGGCCGCCGAGGTGCTCGACCGCGAGTACCCGCGAATCCCGGTACACGCCATCCGCAGCCGCGCCCGCTACGGCATTCGCCGCGCACTCGCCCACGCCGCCGGCGGCCGGCCCGAGCACGCCGGGGCCCTCGCCGCGGAGCTCCTGCCGCTCGTGCCCGCTCTGCACTCGGCGACCATCCGGGCCGATGTCCGCCGGCTCGCACGCGAACTCCACCGGTTCCGGGCCGACGGTGCCGTGCGGGACCTCGAACCCCTGCTCGCCAGAGCCCTGCACCCGTAGACCGCACGCCGTCGCCCAAGCCCGGCTCCCACCCGTCCATCCCCGCTCCGAGAGGCGATCCGTCATGCCCGAAATCTTCGTCAACTACCGCACCAGCGACGAGGACACCACCGCCACCCTGATCGAGCGCGAGCTCTCGCGCCGCTTCGGCGACGAACGCGTCTTCCGCGCCAGCAAGTCCATCAGGATCGGCGGACGCTTCCCCCAGGAACTCCTGACCGCTGTCCGCCGCAGCACCGTGCTCATCGCCGTCATCGGCCCGCGCTGGGCCGACGCCCGCACGGCGGACGGCCGCCGCGCCCTCGACGACCCGGAGGACTGGACCCGGAAGGAGATCGCCGAGGCCTTCGAGAGCGGAGCCCTGGTCGTCCCAGTCCTCGTCGGCAGGACGACCCGCCTCAACCGCCACACCCTCCCGCCCGAGATCGCCGAACTCGCCGACTGCCAGTACCGGCGCTTCGACAACCGCGACGCCGACTCCGGACTCCGCCGCCTCGGCGACGACCTCGCCGAGGCAGTCCCCCAACTCGCCGAGGCCGAAGGGCAGATCACTGCAGCCGCGGGCGGCGTCGACACCCACAACGAGGTCGGCCGGGTCAACGGCAGCGTGATGCAGGCCCGGGACTACCGGCACGAACAGAGCGGAGGCATCGGCGCCGTGGGAAACGGCGTGGGCACGTTCATCAACAATGCGAGCGGACCAGTCCACACCGGCAGCGGCACCCAGAACAACACCATCCGCCACGGCGGCGTCGAGTTCCACGGCGACGGCAGCAACTACGTCGAACGCGGCACCGTCAACAACGACTTCACCGACCGCCGCGACCGTGAGGACCGCCACAGGTGACCGACCACGGCGACACGACGCGGATCCACAACGCCCAGGGGCAGACACACACGGGCAGCGGCACGCAGAACAACTACAACTACTACTTCGTCGCTGACCGGCTGATCCGCGAGGGCGGCGACCCACTCCGGATGGCGGTCGAACGGCGCCTGTGGCTCAGTCGGCGCTTCATCCCTCCCCCGGGATACGGCGAGGCGGCCAAACGCCTCGAAGGGGCCGGCACCGCTGTTCTGGTCTCCGGAAACCCCGGTAACGGGCGGCGGACCGCAGCAGTCGTACTGCTGCACCGCGCGGGCGGCAAGGACGATCCGTTCCGCGAGGTCGCCTTGGACGACCGACGAGACGAGCCGGCAGCGCTGTCGGCGGGCGAGCGCGTCCTGATCGACCTGTCGGGCATGTCGGAGCAGGAACTCGGCGACGCGCATAACCTGGTGAGATCGTACTGGGCCATGATCGAACGGTGCGGCGGCCGACTCGCGGTGGCCGCGGCCCGGGATCACGAGCACCGCGTCCAGTCCGACCTCCGTCAGTTGCTGGTGCCGATCGGACGTCCCGACGGCAGCGCCGTCCTGGCCCGGCATCTGCACTTCGAGCACATCGAGATGCCGTCCCTGGAACTCCAATCCTCCTCCCTCGGTGAGGTGCTGGCGTCCTCTCCCATGCGGGAACTGAATCGTCTGTCCGAGTTGATGGTCGAGGCACGGTCGCAGGGAGGAGAACCCGGCTCCTGGGCCGTCCAGGCCATCGCCGCTCTTCGGATGCGGCGCGAAGAAGCGGAGCGGCACATCGCCAGCCTGACAGAAGGACGTCAACGGGCACTGCTTTTCACGGCAGCGATGCTGGACGGGGCACCGGCAGACGCGGTCTTCCGGCTCTCCGACCGACTGTTGAGGACGCTCAGGCATCCCGAGGACGAACGCCCCCGGCTCGATCGGGCCGACCTCACGGCACGGCTCCCGGAGCTACAGGTGCAGGTGACGAAAGGGCGGGTAGGCTTCGGTTCGCTGGCGTACGGAGCGGCCGTACGCTCCCACTTCTGGTTCTACTACCCGGACTTGCGCGAGCCGATCGGGTCCTGGGTCTCGAGCGCGGTCAGAAGGACTCCGTACCTGGAGGAAACCGAACGCCGGAAGCTCGTCTCCCGGTTCACCGAACAGGCCCTGGCCTCCCGCGACATCCAACTGCTGACCGAGCTCGTCGAGGCCTGGGCGAAGGGAACCGGTTCCCTGCCCTCGGCAATGGCGGTCCTGGAACAGGGACTCGAGGACGAGCGGTCGGGTGCCGCGTTCCGCAAGAAGATCTACGACTGGTCGGTGGACACGCGTTCCCGTCCTCTTCTGGTCCGGGGCCTGGCACGGATCTGCGTCGACGTGATGGCTCCGCACCATCCCAACCAGGCACTCGTGCGACTGCACCAGCTCGCGCGACGGGAGGGAGCCCCGCACGACGCCCGGGCTGCTCTGTTCGAACTCCTCTGCAGACAGGAATGGTTGCACGAGGAACTACTCATCCGGTCCTGCGACGGGATGGAGCGGTCCTCGCCCTACCGCGCGGACGTCGGGATCTTCCTGGGGCTGGTCGACCCACTGCCCTCCAAGGCGCGGTACGACCTCCTGGTCCGCGGGTGGCGCGGAGTCCTCGATCTCGCGCCGCCGGACGTGTGGTCCCCCAAGGTCAGGACGTGGCTCTCGGCCGCCCGGCGCAAGCCCGGCGGCGGCGGGCGGCTGATGCGGATCCTGATCGACGCCGCCGACGGCCGGATCGACGTACTCAGCCGCTACTACATGCTGACGTACGACTGGTCCGCCGAACCCGACGACGACTCGCTGCCGCTCGGCCGGGCCGACGTCGCGGCACGCTTCCGCCGGGACATCGACCTCGCGCAGGGCATCGAACCACTGGACCTGACTGCGGCGGGAGTCCGCGGAGGGAGAGGGATGTGAAGGGCACGGGAAAGGCTCCGCTCGTCGGGCTGGCCCTTGCGGCCGGTCTGGTGACCGCGGCGCTCGGATTGTCCGCACGGTGGCCGGTCTGGCTATGGGCGGCGCCGGCAGCCGTGGCCGTGGTGCTGGCAGTGCTGCTGGCGCTGGCCCAGCCTCCGGCACCGGGGCCGAAGCCGGGTCCGGACGAGCCACCGTGGGAGGAGACCCACGTGAACGGGGTGGCGTTGCCGAGCCGGGTGCCGGACTATGACTTCCATTTCTCGGCGACGGTGTGGTGGCGCCCGATCCGGAACACGACCGGGCTGGTGCACGCGGACCCGGCGGGGCTAGCGGTCGAGACAGTGCTGGCCCGTGCCCGGGCGGTGACCGAACGCGAGGTGCCCGAGCGGCTCGACCTGGTGCTGCACCGGCTGAACGGTGTGCTCGGCACTCAGAGCCCGGACGTCTCGGGCCTGGTGGAGGCGATGGGCAGTCGGGTGGAACTCAGCCTCTCCGAGGACGACCGGGCCAGGCTGGGGAAGCTGTCCGAGGTGCGAAAGACCGAGGAGGTCTGGGAGCACGAGCGGCGGTACGAGCAGAGCAAGCGCGTGTACCTCGGTAAGGACGTCTTCAAGTCGCCCGGCAGTGCCGTGATGTGGTGGCTGGCGCGGCACGACGAGCAGATAGGGGAGGCCGTCGACATGATCGGCCCGCTCGCGCAGCTCTCGGCGGCGGCCAATGACGAGCCCGTGGACGAGCTCTACGAACACTTGGTCCCACGAACGGTCCCGTTTCTGGACGACGTGTCGCCCACCCCGCCTCGCCTGGACGACGACGGCAAGGGCAGCGCCGGAGCGGGCGGCCCCAGGCCACCCGGCCCAGGCGCACCGCCGATGGGGCCGCGGGTGGTCGGCCCTCTGAACGAACTGCTTGCGGACGTCGACCTTGCCGAGGACACCCCGGTGCGTCACGTCTACGCCCGCCGCGTGGCCGACGCCACCCATGCAGCCGGCCGACCCGAGGCCGCCCGACTGATCCGGGAGAGCCTGCTGGGTGACGACGGAGCAGACCCCGGCCCGACGGCCGACGCCCGGCAGCAGCCCGCCGCGGAACAGGACGACCGGCTTGGTTCGCGCTGGACGAAGCTCCATGACGTCGTCAACGGCCATGCAGGAAACGGGACTTCACCGGGGACGGAGGAAGCTCACGATCCGAAGTAGGGCCCCGTGCCGTTCAGGCCGCCGTGGGTCCAGAGCCAGAGGAGCCAGGCGTTCGCGAGGACGGCGGTGACGACCATCAGCCAGGCGAGGACCTTGAACCCGCGCCAGATGCGGTCCATCCGCCTTTCCTCCGCCTCGCGCCTCCTGGACTGGTCCTACTCCTCGCCCTCCATGAGCGCGCCCCCTCAGGTGGTCGGCCAGCGTTCACCCGCGCGCTTGACGATGCGGTCCCCGGCCTTGAACCGGCCGTAGATCCGGCCGGACACGGCGACGGAGATCTCCTCGCCCTCGTCGGTGCGGACGTCCAGCCAGTAGTCGGTGCGCATCCCGGTGGTCAGCGTGTGCCGGTCGGAGCGGCGACGGATCACCTCCCCCCGGAAGGCCCGTACCGTCGCCCGGGAGACGGAGCCGGAGGTCGAAACACCCGCCACCAGCATCAGGAGGATCACACACCCGACCAGGAGCATGAACACCAACACAGGCACCCCGATCCCTCGGCCCCCCAGGCCCTCGCCCTGCGAGCGTAGCGCCGTGATGGTGCACCGGACAGGGCTTTTAAGCCCGCCGCAGGGCCGTGCCGTCCCACGACGCATCGGGGCCCAGCGGGGAGACCTCGTCCGGAGTCAGGCCGGTCGCGGCCAGGAAGGCGGCCGCGACGTGCTCCCGCGGCGCCTCCTCCAGGTCCAGGACGACACCGCACTCCGCCGTCCACGCCACCGCCACCCGCTCGCCGGAGGCCAGCCGCAAGACGAGGACGTCGAGTTCGGCGCCCCCTTCCGTGACCGTCTGCGCGATGCCCAGACGCGCCTGCCCGGCCGGTTCGTCGAGGTGGAGGCGCAGCAGCGGGCGCGCCACACGGAAGGACGGCCACCATTCGTCGGTGTCGAGCGTGCGGAACGGCCGCTGCGGCCAGGGGCGCATGCGGTCCAGCGCGTCCCGCAGCAGGGCCAGGAACTCCCGGACGTCCTGCTCGCCGTGCGGCTGCGGGATCGCTCCGGTGATCGGGCTCCCGCCCGCCAGCGCGTCCCCCAACTGCTCGTACCGGACGGCGACTTCCTCGTCACCGAGCTGCCGGCCACGGACGATCATGCCGGCGACCCGCTCCGCCGCGGCCCGGTCGAGCGCACCGAACTGCGCGGCGTACAGCACGCCGTTGGTGAATCCGCGCCACGTCTCCATCGTCATCCGCCCCCTGTCCTCGGAATCCGATGCTTCCACACTGCCACAGACGGTCGACACTGTTGAGATTTCAACTAGTTTCCGGCTAGGGTGGTCCCCGCCGGCACCCGCCGGCCCCGCAACGCCCCGCAGGAGGAACCCATGGCACACCTCGTCACCGACAACCCCGGGAAGTCCCGTTTCGAGATCCACGAGGACGGCGAACTCGCGGGCTTCGCCGAGTACCACCGCTCCGGCGACGAGATCGCCTTCATCCACACCGAGATCGACCCCCGCTTCGAGGGCCGCGGCCTGGCCGGCGGGCTGGCGCGCGCCGCACTGGACACGGCCCGCGAGCAAGCGCTCTCCGTCCTGCCGTACTGCCCGTTCATCCGCGGCTGGATCACCAAGCACCCCGAGTACACCGACCTCGTCCCGGCCTCCCACCGCGCCCGCTTCGGCCTCTGAGCCGCGCCGCGCCACGTCGCCCCGGGAGTGGAGGAGCGCGGCGGACCGACTTTTCATTCTCGCCCGGTCGGCCGTCATTCATCCGACGGAACAGTGGAATTGACGCTTCGACAGTTGGGGAACTGCTAGGGTCCCGAGCCGTGGAAGATCATCTGCGCATCGGCATTGCGTCCTTCGGGGTCCGCGAGTTCCAGGCCATCCATTCCGTGTGCCGACAGGAGGGGCACGATCCACTGGTTCACGTGTATTCGCGCTCGATGCGGCCCGGAAGGCCCACGGACGACCACGCGGCCGCAGCGGTCGGTTCCCTCCTCGGTGCGATCCCCGCCGGCGTCGACCTCCTCGTGCCGGGCAGCCCCGAGGGATTGGCGCGCGCCCTCGCCGGTTACGCCCTGGACCTCCTCGTCGTCTACGGCTTCAACTGGAAGCTGCCGCCGTCGGTCCTGGCCACGCCCCGCCTCGGCGTCATCAACGTCCACTGCTCGCTGCTGCCCGCCTACCGGGGGCCCGCGCCCGTGCTGTGGGCGATCCGCAACGGGGACCGCCACCTCGGCGTGACGGTCCACCACATGGACGAGGACTTCGACACCGGCCCGGTGCTCGCCCAGCAGGACGGAATCCCGATCCCCGACGACGTCACGCCGGACATCCTCTGGCCACGGCTCCAGCCGGTCATTCGGCGACTGCTCACCGAATCGATCGGCCGCATTTCGAACGGAGTTCCCGGAATTCCGCAGGACCACTCCCGCGCGAGCCGCGCAGGGCTGATGGAAGCGGAGTTCTCCGTCGTCGATCGCACCCGCACCGCACGCGAGATCCACAATCAGGTCCGCACCTTCCGTTTCATGGGGGCGGGCCTCGGCCCGACGGTCGACATCGACGGGCGCGCCCTCCGGGTGCTCCGGACCGCACTGACCCCGGCCGACGGCATCCGCCTCGACTGCGCCGACGGCCCGCTCTGGATCACGGAGTCGGCCCCCGGCTGATCCCTTCCCCGCCGGTCCCTTGCCGGCCGATGTCGTCCCCGCCGGTCCCTTCCCGGCCGATCCGCTCCCGCCGCTCGGCCGCCCGCGGATCGTCGAAGCCCGCGAGGAGGGCCAGCGCCTCGGTCCGGTGGCGGCGGGCCTCCTCCTCGCGGCCTGCCCCGCCGAGGGCGCGCGCGAGGTTGTCCAGCGCACCCGACAGCTGCCACTGGTCCGCGCACTCCCGGTGGATCCGCGCGGCGGCCTCGTGGAGACGAATGGCGTCGTCCGTCCGCCCGAGGTCGCGGCAGGCCTCCCCGGCCCCGTCGAGCGCCGTCGCCTCCCGGCTGCGGTCGCCCAGCCGCCGCTGGACGTCGACCGCCCGCTCGCATGCCCGCAGGGCCTCCTCGGGCCGCCCCGCCGCGCGTTCCACGTGGGCGAGCCCGACGAGCCAGTGCGCCTCCCACAGGTCGTTGCCCTCCTGGGCGGCGATCGCCAACGCGGCCTCGGCCGCGGCACGGGCCCCCGCGAGCGACCCCAGCCCGCGCCGGGCCCAGCCGAGGAAGTGCAGCGCGTTGCCCTCACCGCTCCGGTCGCCGAGCTCGCGGAACACCGCGAGCGCCCGCTCCAGCGCCTCGGCCGCCGGGCGGAAGTCGCCGAGTTCGCAGCGGGTCTCGGCGAGGTTCGACAGCAGCAGCGCGGCCCAGCGCCGTTCACCCAGGTCGGCGAAGATCGCCGCGCCGGCCTCGAAGCACGACCGGGCCTCGTCCAGCCGCCGCCGGCGCAGACCGAGCAGGCCGAGGGCGTTGACCGACACCGCCTCGCCGAACCGGTCACCGGTGCGGCGGCGGATCTCCAGGGCGGCGCGGTGGCACTCCTCGGCCTCGTCGAGCCGACGCGACTGGAAGTACGCCTTCCCCAGGTTCTCGTACGCCTCGGCCTCACCCGCGCGGCTCCCGTCCCGGGCGGCCGAGCCGATGCCGATCCCGGCCGTCGTCACCCAGTCCTCGAAGGCGTTCTGGTGCATGAACACGGCCCGCAGGACGACCGCCAGGCGCCAGGCGAGGTCGTGGCAGCCGGTCTCCGCGGCGGCCCGCACCGCGGCGACCAGGTTGCCGACCTCGGCGCGGTACCAGCGGAGCGCCGACGGGTGGTCGTCGAAGGCCAGCGGGACGACGTCCGCCGGAACCGGCAGGTCCAGCGCGTAGCGGTCGAACCGCGCCAGCGCCGACTGCGCGTTGTCCGCGGTGTGCAGGTACCAGGACAGGACGCGCCGCCGGACGTCACGGCGGGCTTCCGCCGACTCCGTCTCCTGGACCTGCGTGACCGCGTACGCCCGCAGGAGGTCGTGGAGCCGGTAACGGCCCGGGGCGCACTCCTCGACCAGGTGGGCACCGGTCAGGACGTCGAGCCGGCGGCGCGCCTCGGCGAGCGTGCTCCCGGCCAGCGCGGCGGCGGCCGGCAGGCCGAACTCGTCCCCCGGGTGCAGGCCGAGCAGCCGGAACTGCCGGGCGGCGGCCTCGGGCAGGGCCCGGTAGGACCAGGCGAACACGTGGTGCATCGCGTCCGTCTCCTCTTCGGTCTCCGCCGTCAGGACCTCCCACAGCGCGGACCGGTCCTTGAGTTCGGCGATCAGCTCGCACAGGAGCATCAGCGGCCGGCCCGCCGCGCGTTCGGCGGCGATCCGCAGCGCGAGCGGCAGGCCCGCGCAGAGCCGGGCCAGTTCGGCCAGTTCGTCCGGCCCGTCGGCCGTCCGGGACGCGGCCGTCACCGCGCGGAGCAGCAGGACGGCCTCGGCGTCCGGGAAACGCGCCAGGTCGAGCCGGTCCGCACCCTCCCGGGCCACCAGGCCGGGCAGACTGTTCCGGCTGGTGACCAGGGTCAGCGAGCCCGCCGCGCCGGGCAGCAGCGGCCGGACCTGCGCGGCCGTCGCGGCGTTGTCGAGCAGGACGAGGAGCCGGCGGTCGGCGGTCATCGAGCGGTACAGCGAGGCCCGGTCCTCCAGGCCGACCGGGACGGCCGCGGCGGGGAGCCCCAGGTCCCGGAGGAAACGGTCCAGGACCTGGCCCGGGGAGACCGGCGCGTTCGCGTCGTGGCCCCGGAGGTTGACGTACAGGGCTCCGGCCGGGAAGCGGTCACGGACCCGGTGCGCCCAGTGCAGGGCGAGGGAGGTCTTGCCGACCCCGGCCGTGCCGGTGACCACCACGACGGCCGACGGCACGAAGACCTCGCCCCCGCCGTCGGCCATCCGGTCCAGGCTTCCCAACTCGCCGCTCCGGTTGATGAAACGGCCGCCCGCATAAGGGAGTTGGTTGGGCCTCACACTGAACGAGCGCTGCTCCGCCGGCTGGTGGAAGTGGATTCCGCCGTGGACGTCGTGCGCCTGGACGACGTCCCTCGCGGCCGCGGATCCGGCGATCCGGTTCGACTGCCAATCGCCTTTCGCCGAAGGCTCGTTCGGCGCAGGCTCGCTTGGCGCAGGGCTGCTCGGCGACGGCCCGTCCGGCGCGCGGCCGCTCCGGTCGGATCCGCTCATCGAGCGGTCAGCACCGCTGCCCGGTGGGCGGCGAGAGGACGGCCACCTCCCGGGCGAAGAAGGCCTCAAGCGGCTCGCCGTCCGCGTAGAGGTCGGCGATGAAGCGCCGACAGCGCAGGATCAGGTCGTGGTCGGCGAACCTCCGGACGGATTCGAGGACGCCGTCCTCGTCGTAGACCGCCTCGTACATGACTTCGGAGCCGAGCGTGTAGATCTCCGGGAGGAGGCCGCCCGTCTCGAAGCGCGCCACCCGCTCCGGGCCCACGACGCGGATCGGCCCGCCGCTCTGGTCACGGACGCGGAGGGCGTGGAGCTCCCACTGGAGGTAGGCGCTGATCGGCTCCTCCACGATCCGCACCCGGCACGCCGAGAATCCGCGTTCGGCGATCCTCCGGTGGTAGCCCTCCATGTCGGACCGGCCGGCTTCCAGAATTCCCGTGGAATTCTCCCAGTCACCGGCGGCGAAGGCCTCCCAGCTGTCGTACCCGGGCTCCTTGAAGGTTTGTCGGCGCTCCAGTTTCCAGAATCCCAGGGCGTTGATCCGCCAGAAGATTTCCTCGAATTCCGCGTAATAGTCCCGGAGCTCCATGCGCTCCCAGTCGGCCCCGGCCAGGAGTTCATGCATCCGGGATGTCCGCCTTCGCCGCGACGATCGTCGCACGCGGGATGACGACGAGCTGCTCACCAGGGTCGATGCTCACGCCTTCGGGAAGTCTGTCCTGGTAGGAGGCGGTGAGGTCACGTCCGATGACTGCGACGTCCCCGTTGTCCAGCTCCCAGATGTCCGGGCAGCTGGCATTGCCGGAGGTCTGACCGAGCTCGTGCGAGGACTTGCCCAGGCGGCGGGCGAAGGATGCCGCGGGGTCTGGTTCCCAGGTGACAGCCATGCATTCCCCGTCAGTACGAGAAGAATCGGGGTGACAAAATTTAGCGCAGCCACGGGCGACGGTCAAGGGAGTTTGTCGGAAGAGTCGGTCCGCGACTCCTGTTCTCATGAGCTTAACGGAATTCGGAAATCCACAAACGCGCGTCGCGCCCGCTGCGCCGCCGTTGAGTGAACGTTTCATCTGCGCCGGCCCCAGCGGATCGCTCAGGCCGGCCGCCGGGCAAGGTGGGGCGAGCCGAGGCGAGGTGGGGCGAGGCGCGGGGCGCGGGTGACGGTGAGTTCGACGAACCGGATGACCGTTCATCAGCCGCTCCCGACACCTCGGTTGTCGGCGGGTCACCCACCCGGGCCCGTACGACGCGCGACTCCTCGGGGCGGGTGCCAGAGTCGTCGGTAGCGCGCTCACCACTTCAGGGCCGACGCCCCGGCCCCCAACGTCCGGCCGTCATCCTCGGGCGGTCCCGTCGACGGCCGCGACCTGTCGCAGAACGGTGGATCCTCGGTGAAACCCTTGAAGTTGGCCGCTGCCGCCATGGCCGGCGCGGCCGTGTGCGCCCTCGTGTCCCCGACGGCCGTGGCGGCGCCGCACCGGAGCGCCGCGGTCCAGCCCTGGCCCTGGCCCTGGCCCGCGCCGGGGACCGGTTCGTGGCCCTTCCCCGGCGGCTGGCCGACGCTCCCCTCGGTGCCGACGCTCCCCTCGGCGCCCCTCCCGTCGGCGCCGACGCCCACCGACCCCTCGCCCCGGCCGCCGACCACCCCCGCACGGCCCGCGCCCGCAGGGCCCGCCGGGCCGTGGGACCTCAAGTTCGCCGACGAGTTCGACGGCACGTCGGTGGACCGGACGAAGTGGTCGTTCCAGTCCGCGGCGGAGGCGGACTGGTCCGCCGCCCCGTTCGGGACGGGCAACCCGGACAACCAGCAGCTCGAATTCGACCAGCCGGCGAACTGCACCGTCTCCGGCGGCACGCTGGACATCACCGCGAAGCCGGATGACATCACCAGCGCCGGCGGCAGGCACTACGCCTGGTCGAGCTGCATGCTCAACTCGTCGCCGTCCTACGCCTTCCGCTACGGCTACACCGAGATCCGCGCCAAACTCCCGGCCCCCAAGGGCTTCTGGTCGGCCCTGTGGACGTGGGCGGCGCCCGGGGTCTCCATCCCCGCCAACGGTGAGACCGACGCCTTCGAGTTCTACTCGGACGACCACTCCCGGCTCCACCTCACCCAGCACAACCCGGGCGGAGCCCCCCAGGACCTCCTGCCCGGCTTCCCGTGGCCCGGGATCACCCGCCCCGGCCCGAACGTCCCCGGCCGGAACGTCCCCGGATCGAACGCCGTCGGCACCGTGCACCGGCCCGGGTTCGATCCGGCCGCGGACTTCCACACCTACGGCGTCGACATCGAACCGTCGGGAACGGACTGGTGGATCGACGGCCGGATGGTCTTCCACAGCAGCCGGACGTCGAACGGCCCGGTGAACGTCCTCCTCGACAACTTCGTCTACTCCAAGATCCCGCCGGTGCCGGGCAGCCGGGGCCACCTGCTGGTCGACTACGTGCGGGCCTGGCAGCGACCGGCGGCCTTCCCCGGACACTGACGGACCGGACCCTCCGCAGGGACCGCGCGCAGGCGGGAAGGGCGAGCGCTCGGGCGCCGCACCTCGGCCATGCCGGGAATCCGCGCAGAGCCATCCGGGTGGAGCCGCGTCCGGTGGCGGGTGGCAGCGTGCGGCAGGCCTGCGGCACGCGGTAGGTACGTCGGTGCACTCGCACCACACCTTCGGAGGACCCACCACCATGCGCAAGCTCAGCACGCTGGCCGCCGTGATCACCGCGATGATCGGCCTCGCCGCCCCCGGCACCGCGGCCACGGCCGCCACCACGCCGGCCGCCCCCTCCGACGCGGTGAGCGTCACCGGCGGCACCCTCGCCGACGACGGCACCGTCACGCTGACCGGCGGCTACCGCTGCGCCGACCACCCTGGCAAGGTCGTCCTGATCGGCAGCAACGTCATCCAGGACGGCCACCCCGAGTCGATCGGCGGGTTCAGGGCGCAGTGCGACGGCACCGAACGCACCTGGACCAACACCGGCCGCCCGATGACCGACGGCCGCCGCCCCGGCCCGCTCCTGCGCACCGGCCCGGTCACCGTGAAGGCGACCATGCTCACGATGGGCCCGAACGGCATGCCGCTCCCCCAGACCGTGGCCACCGCCGAGACCCCGATCGAGCTGCTGGCCGAGTGACCCGTGCCCTCAGGCCCCCGCACGCCGGTGCTGCACCGGCGTGCGGGGGCGGCGCGGGAGGGCGGCGCGCTTCGGAAGCCGTCGGACCACGACGTGCCGCCCAAAAAACCACCGGGGCCCGAAGCCGGCCATCGGTCAGTAGGTGAGCCGGGCCAGGAGCAGGTCCGTCAGCTCGACCACGACCTCGTCGAACTCGGCCGCGACGTAGCCCGCGGCCCAGTCGTGCAGGAGCGCATTGACCGCGCCGATGAAGGCCGCGGTCGTCAACGTCCAATCCCGGCCGGCCACTTCGCCGCGACCGGCGGCCTGGTCCGCCTCGGCCGCGAGCAGTGCGGCCCAGCGCGCGCGGCGGTCGGCGCGGAGCCGCTCCAGCGTCGGGTTGACGCCGACGATCTGGACGTAGGCGATCTGCGCCCAGCGGACGTCGCCCGCCGTCACCCGCGCGTAGGCGCCGAGGCCGGCCCGGACCCGGGCGGCCAGTGCCGCCGCCGGGTCGAGTGCGCCCAGCGCCGCCAGCACCTCCGCCTCCGCCCGGTCGTTCACCGAGGCGTAGAGACGCGTGAGCACCTCCTCCAACGTCCGGAAGTGTTCGTAGAACTGACGCGTCGACAGTCCAGCCGCACCGCAGAGAGCCGCCACGGTGGTCCCCCGGTAGCCGGGCTCGCCACCCATCAACTCCAGTGCGGCGTCGAGCAATCGGCGCTCCCGCTCCTCGCGGCGCTCGTCGACGCTCCGGCCCCGGTAGCGACTTCCAGCTCTCATGCACCAAGTATCGCGGCCGCGTGGATCTTTGAAACCAGCCGTTGTCAGATCCCTTGTCGTGTACCTGAGTTACTCCTACTCTCCGGTAGGGCCACATGTGAAGCGCATCGTTTTCACATCGGGTCGCACCCCTTCCACCCCCAAGGGAGTTCCCCCATGCGCAACCGACTCAGGAGCACCGTCGCCGCGCTCGTCTGCGCGCTGACCGTCGCCGTCGCCGCCCCCACCGCCTCGGCCGCCCCCACCGCCTCGGCCGCCCCCACCGCTCCCTCCGCCTCCACCTCCTCCATCCCCGACTCCGGCTGGAACGACTGGTCCTGCCGCCCGAGCGCCGCGCACCCCGAGCCCGTCGTGCTGGTCCACGGCATGGGCGGCAACGGGGTGGACAACTTCCTCACCCTCGCCCCGGCCCTCGTCGCCCACGGCTACTGCGCGTACTCCGAGACGTACGGGCAGACCGTCCTCGGGCCCCTCGCGGGCGGCCTGGCCCCGATGGCCGGCAGCGCGGCGGAGCTGGGCGCCTTCGTCGACCGGGTCCGCGCCGCCACCGGTGCCGCGAAGGTCGACATCGTCGGCCACTCCGAGGGCACCACCGTCCCCGCCTACTACATGAAGGTCCTCGGCGGCGCCGCGAAGGTCGACCGTTTCGTCGGCTTCGGCTCGAACTTCCAGGGCACCACCCTCGACGGCCTGGGCGCCCTCGCCTCCGCCGTCCACCTCCAGGCGATCCTCGACGGCATCGGCTGCGGCGCCTGCGCGGACTTCCTGCCCGGCTCCGCCTTCCTGACGAAGCTCGACGACGGGCCGGTGGCCGTGCCCGGCCCCGTCTACACCAGCATCGTCTCCCGCTACGACCAGGTCGTCACCCCGTACACGAGCGGCCTGCTCGACGGGCCGAACACCACGAACATCGTCCTCCAGGACGTCTGCGGACTGGACTTCACCGGGCACGTCGGCCAGGCCGTCGACCCCAACGTGACCCAACTGGTCCTGAACGGGCTCGATCCCGCGCACACCGCACCGTTCGTCTGCCTCCCCTTCTTCGACTTCGGCGTCTGAGACCAACGCGGCCACGCGGTCGGCCCGTGACGGCTCTGGACCAGGGACGGGCCCGGTGCGAGCATGACGTGTAGCCGTCAGGTGGCACCCAGTCACCTCACAGACTCCCGTACAGGGGGGATCATGCGCATCGGCGCCCGCGTGCGCGCGGCATCCACCGCCCTCGCCGTCATCACCACCAGCCTCACCTTCGCCGTCGTCGGCACCGGCACGGCACACGCCCGCTCCACGTCCTGTGCCGCCGTCCTCGGCGGCGGCCAGTACATCCGGGCCGGTGGGCGGACGATCGGCAACCTCTACCTGGCCTGGAACTACTGCGATCCCACCAACAAGGTCGCGTACACCGAGGTCAACATCTGGAACACCAACTTCGTCAACGGCAACTGGCACAACGGCCTGATCGACGTGAAGTCCAGCTCGGACCACGCGTCGAACGCCGGCTCGCCCCAGCCCAACGCCGGCAGCTGGTGGTGGGACTCCGGGTTCATCAAGGTGGCCCCGAACGTGCACAACGACCGCCGCTACCACGGCAGCATGAACTTCAACGCCGGCGGTCACCAGTGCTGGGGGGACACCCCGACGTGGGACTTCTCCGGCGCCGGGGTCGTCGCGGCCGGCTCGGTGCACTGCACCTGACTCCCGGGGCGGGTCCCGTTGCCCACGGGACCCGCCGTGGCCCACGGGTCCCGCCGTCGCCGACGGGACCCGCCCCGGTCACACCGCCAGGCGGCGGACGGCGAGTTCGGCGTAGAGCGCGCTGCCGTCGGCGAGCACCTCGTCGTCGAACTCCGCGTACGGCGAGTGGTTGGGGGCCCGGTCCCCGGGGTCGCTCCCCTTCGGGGCCGCGCCGAGCATCACGAACGAGCCGGGGACGGCGTTCAGGACCCTGGAGAAGTCCTCCGAGGCGGTCAGCGGGTTCGCCATCGTCCGGAAGCGCTCCTCGCCGAACACCTCCCGGACGGTGTCCGCCAGGAAGTCCGTCTCGGCCGCGTCGGTCTCCGTCACCGGGTACTCGGGACGGAACTCGGCCTCCGCCCGCAGCCCGTGGGCGGCGGCGACGGACCCGACCAGCTCGACGGCCGCCTCCGCGACCCGGGACTGCGCCTCGGCGGAGAACGTCCGCACGGTCGCCTCGAAGCGGGCGGTCTCGGGGATCACGTTGCGCCGCGTGCCGGCCCGGAAGAGCCCGACGGTGATCACCACCGGGTCGAACACGTCGAAGCGGCGGGTCACCATGGTCTGCAGGGCCGTGACCATCTCGCAGGCCGCCGGAACGGGGTCCTTCGCCCGGTGCGGCGCCGAGCCGTGTCCGCCCGCGCCGTGGACGGTGACGTGCAGCGAGGCCGACGCGGCCATCATCGGGCCGCGCCGGGCGGTGAACTCCCCGTGCGGCATCGTCGCCACCACGTGCACGCCGTAGGCGGCGGCAGGGCGTCGGCCGGCCGCGTCCAGCACGCCCTCGGCGAGCATGGCCCCCGCGCCGTCCCACCCCTCCTCCCCCGGCTGGAACATGAAGACCACGTCGCCCTGGAGGCGCTCGCGCCGCGCGGCCAGCAGGTGCGCGGCACCGGCCAGCATCGCCGTGTGCAGGTCGTGTCCGCAGGCGTGCATGGCACCGTTCCCGGCGGCGAACGGCACCGGGGCCTTCTCGGCGACCGGCAGGGCGTCCATGTCGCCGCGCAGCAGCACCGTCGGCCCCGGGCGGGCGCCGCGCAGCACCGCCGTGACCGAAGTCAGCGCGCCGCCGAGGCCGATCTCCAGCGGCAGCCCGTCGAGCGCCGCCAGCACGCGCTCCTGGGTGCGCGGCAGGTCGAGGCCCACCTCGGGGAGGCGGTGCAGGTCGTGGCGGAGCCGGACCAGGTCCGGGGCCAGCGCGAGCGCGTCGTCGTACAGGGAGTCGTGCGGGGCCACGGGTACCTCCGAAGCGAGTCCGAGTCCGGGTCGTGCGGCGGGGAGCATACCCACCCCACGCCCGGCCGACGACCCGTCGGCGAAGGAAGACCGGATCCTCCAGGCTCTTCGCCGCGCGCCGATGAGTTCCGGCGCCGCGACCGGTCCAACCTGACGGGACGACCGACACCGAGCTCGTAGGGAGCACCTCATGAGGAAGATCACCGCCGGCCTGTTCATCGCCGCCGACGGCGTCGTGGAAGCGCCGGACCAGTGGCACTTCCCGTACTACAACGAGGAGCTGGGCGCGGCCGTCAACGCCCGGCTCGGCTCGGCGGACACCCTCCTGTTCGGCCGCGCCACCTACGAGAACTTCGCCGGGGCGTGGCCCTCCCGGGAGAGCGGCCCGGTCGACGCGGGCGACGTCGCGGCGGCGGTCGCCGAGGTGTCCCAGCTGTCCCGGATGGCCAAGGCGCTCGGCGACGCCCGCAAGCTCGTGGTGTCGCACTCCCCGCTGATGTTCACCTGGCGCAACTCCGAGCAGCTGCGGGGCGACCTCGTCGAGGCCGTCACCGAGCTGAAGAGCGGGCCCGGCGGTGCCGTCGCGATGTCCGGCTCGGTCTCCGTCGTCCGCCAACTGCTGGCCGCCCGGCTCCTCGACGAGCTCCACCTGTTCGTCCACCCGATCGCGGTCGGCCACGGGCAGCGCCTGTTCGCCGACTCCGCCACGCCGCTCCCGCTCACGCTGCTGAGCTGCGAGGCCTTCCGGACGGGCGTCCTGCACGTCGTCTACGGCCCCGCCGAAGAGGCGTAGCCGCCGGTCCCGTCCGCCTCCCCGCACGCAGGAAGTCGGCCCTGTCGACTTCCTGCGCGGGGGCGTGACGTGGTGGCATGAAGTGGTGGCATGAAGTGGTGGCGTCAAGGACCCGTCAGCAGCGCATCAGTGCTTCGTCAGGGCGGGTGAAGGCGCTTGCCCCGGGCCGTCCCCCGGGCTTTGATGATGGGCATGCACCGCTCGACACGCCACCACGACCGCCCGCCGCATAGTCGGCCGCGGATCGTCGCTGTCGCCGTCGCGGTCGCCACCACCGTCCGGTAACACCGAGCGCTACCCCGCTCGGCGCCGGCCACGTGCGCACGGGCTTCTCGCCGCTTCGTCCGGCACGGCCCCTGCGCCGATCCCCGCCGTCCGTCCCCCGGCCCGTCGGCTCCGAGGCCGGGGGACGGACGCGCGAAACATCTCTCGGACGCGCGAAGCATCTCTCCGCGCATCACCTCTTCCCGCTCATCACTTCTCTCCGCGCCGACGGCACCGGGGAGGTGCGGCCACGCGCCGCGCCTCCTTCGCACCCCGTCGACGCCCTCCACCCTGGATGGGTCATGTCCGTCTCTGTTCTGTCCGCCCGCACCGCCCTCGTCACCGGCGCGTCCTCCGGCATCGGCTGGGAGACCGCCCGGCTCCTCGCCGGCCTCGGCGCCACCGTCCTGGTGCACGCCCGGACCACCGCCGAGGCGGAGGCGGCCGTCGCCCGGCTGGTCGCCGACGGCGCCCGGCGGGACCAACTCGTCGAGCTGGCCGCCGACTTCACCCGCCTGTCGGAGGTGGCGGTGCTGGCCGGGACGGTCGTCAAGCACTACCCGGCACTGGACCTGCTGGTCAACAACGCCGCCGTGATGGCCCCCGAGCGCTGCACTCTCACCGACGACGGCAACGAGGTCTCGCTCCAGGTGAACTTCCTCGCCGGCCACCTCCTCGCCAAGCTCCTGCGCGCCCCGCTAACGGCGGCCGACGGCGCCCGCATCGTCAACGTCTCCTCCGCCCTGCACCGCACCGCGTCGATGAACTGGTCCGACCCGCACCGCGTCAAGAAGTACTCGCGCGTCGCCGCGTACGCGCAGTCGCAGCTCGCGCTCACCATGGACACCGCCGAGATGGCCCCGGACGGCTCCGGCATCACCGCCGTCAGCGTCAACCCTGGCCAGTGCGAGACCGCCCTGCTCCCCCTGTACGGACGCGTCGGCGCCCCGGCGGCCGAGGGCGCGGCGGCCGTCGTCCGGGTGTGCCTGCCGGACTTCCCGGTCGTCAACGGCGCCTACTACGAAGGCGGTTCGGTCGCGGCCACCGCCCAGGCGGCGCAGGAGGAGCGTTCGAAGAAGCGGCTCGCCAAGCTCGCCGACCAGCTGGTCGGCCAGGCGGCCTGAACCCCGCCGGCCCGAACCCCGCCCACCCGAAGAACGGAAGCAGGTCCCCGATGTCCAAGCGCGCCCGCAAGAAGAAGGCCCGGCGGAAGAAGAAGGCCAACCACGGCCGCAAGCCCGCGTAGACCCATCCGGTGCCGCGTGCCACCGGCACCGGATGAGACCTCCGGCCCCCGGGGCTCCGCCGTCCACTGGAGAGGAGGGCGGAGCCCACGGGGGCCGAGGTGCGCCCGGCCCTCATCGGATCCGACGAGGCGGGTCACAGCGACACCCGCACGCTCCGCCGTTCGGACCTCGGCGAGCGGACGGCGGCGTGGAGACGCGGAGAAGGCCGTCCCGTACGCCGAAGCGGACCGGTGTTGATCACCGTGCACCGCACGTCCTACGCTTCCCGGGTCCGCCCCGCCCCGCAGCCGCGAGGGCGGCGCGGCCTTCTCGGGGGAGAAACGCAGATGGCAGACGTAGCCGCCACGCCGCAGGACACCGTGCCGCAGGACGCGGTCCCGCGGGAGGCCGTCCCGCAAGCGACGGTCCCGCAGGACGCCGTGCCGGTGCCCGCCGCGCGCGAACGCGAGGCGCGAACGCCCAGGCCGTCCGATCGCTTCGCCGGGCTCAGGGACTGGTGGCAGGACGGGAGCGCCGAGTCCTCCCCGGTGAAGTCCTCGATCAACGGGGTGATCCTCGGCTTCTACCTCGCGCTGATCGTCGGCGCCCGCGTCACCGGCCACCGACGCGACGCCCTGGCCCTGATAGGGGCCGGCTTCATCCTGTGCATATTCGTGCTGGCCTGCCTGTGGTGGACCCTCGAACGCCCGCGGGCCGGCCTGACCGCCATGCTCGCCGGCGCGCTGGTGGCCACGGGGGTCGTCCTGGCCTGGGGCCAGGCCCCACCGGCCTAGGAGCCGCACGGCAAGGCTCACCCCGGGCGCCCGAGGTCGCCGCCCCTGGCCGGCGCCGTCCCCGGCCCGTGCCCTTGAAGGCGGCACCCGGCTGTGCGTGACTGGGAGGAGCAACATCCGCCCGCACGACGGCGAGGTGCCCCGGATGGGATTCATCGGCACGGTGGGGCTGGTCCTCCACCCCGAGCGCACGTGCGCGCCGACCGTGGACGCCGTCCTCCGGTGGAGCCGGGGGCACGGCGCCAAGGTCCTGGGCCTGGCGGCCGAGGTGACGCGGATCGGCTGCGAGGCCGTACCGGTCGAGGCGGAGGAGATGACCGCGAGCGCCGACCTGCTGATCAGCCTGGGCGGGGACGGCACCATGCTGCGCGCCATGCGGATGGTGTCCGGCGGCCACGCCCCCGTGCTCGGCGTCAACGTCGGGCGCCTGGGGTTCCTCGCCGAGGTCGACGTGCCGGACCTCCCGGCCGCGCTCGACGCGATCGACGACCACCGCTTCACCGTGGAGACCCGCTCCGGCGTGCACGCCCGCTTCGGCTCCACCTGGCACACGGCGCTCAACGACGTCGTGCTGGTGCGCAGCCCGGGGCACCGGACCGCGGCCGTCGCCGTGCGGGTGCAGGACCAGCCGTTCGTGTCCTACACCGCCGACGCCGTCGTCGTCGCCACCCCGACCGGGTCGACCGCCTACAGCTTCTCGGCCGGCGGTCCGATCGTCTCGCCCAACGCCGAGGGCCTGCTGATCACGCCGGTGGCCCCGCACGCCGCGTTCAACCGCTCGGTGTTCCTCTCCAGCGGTGAGCGGCTCGCGCTGGAGGTGCTGCCGCACAGCGGCGGCCTCGCCGTCGAGGCGGACGGCCTGCTGGCCGGCCACGTGTCCCCCGGTGACGTCGTCGAGGTGACCATGCTGCCCGACGCCGCCCGCGTCGTCCGGCTCGGCCGCACCACCTTCTACCAGCGCGCCCAGCGCAAGCTCCGCCTCACCGGTTCGGCGGAGCCTGCCTGAGCCTCATCACGGCTCCGCCGAGCGGATGTCTCATCGCTGCGAGCGGCCCTGCGAACGACCCTGTGAACGCCTCGGCGCACGGCCCTGCGAACGACCCTGCGAACGGGCCGGTTCCCGTTCGGCGGTCCGGTGGCGGCGGCGGACATGGTGGGCGACGACGACCGCGAGACCGGTGAGCGCGGCCAGCACGTGTCCGACCGCTGCCACGTCCCCGTCGGGCAGGCCGTCGAGCAGTTCGGGCGCCGACGCCACCAGCAGGGCCGACCACACCACCCGCCACCAGACCCTGCGGGCGCACCCCGCCGCGATGACCATCGCCGCGACCACGACGAACGACGGGCCGGTGTCCAGCTCGAACGCGGCGTCGGGCAGCAGGCCGCCGTGCCGGATGCGCCACCAGACCATCCCCTCGGTCACGGCCGTCGCCCCCGCGTGGGCCAGCGCGAGCACCAGCACCGCGCGCAACCGGCCGAGGACCGCCACCACGGTGAACCCCGACAGCGCGAGCAGCGGCCACGCCCACCCGTCACCCTGGGGCACGAACGCGGACGCCACCAGCGCCTCGACGGGGTGACCGGCCGGCCAGGGCCGCAGGTTGGCCAGATCGGTCGAGGCCCACGCGCGAAGCCGCTCCGCGTCGTCGACGGGCAGCGCGTGCGTGACCGTCACCCCGACGGCCAGCAGGGCCGCGTACCACGCGGCGGGGTTGCGGACGAGTCGGCGCGCAGCGGGCAAGGAGGCTCTCCAGGGTTCTCGGCGGGCTCCGACGTAGCGTACGGCCCGCGCGACGTCGCACCGACGTCCGGCCCCGCCGGCATCCCGGGCTCATGCCGGGCCCATCCCGATCATCCGGCTCACCGGGATGATCGTGCCCATGTCCTGGTCAAACACGGTGCGGTTGTGGGCTTTGCCGCTCTTGGTGGCGGGGCAGAACGTACTCGGACAACCCGCCGGCCGGCCGTCCGCCGAGCCCATCGCCCTCACCCCCACCCCCACTCCCGCTCTCACCCCCACACACCCAAGGGAGCCACCTCGTGACCTGGGGAGTCGACTACCCCTGGACCCACCCGACGGCCGCCGCCCTCCAGGCCTCCGGCGCGGCCTTCGCCATGCGGTACCTCAGCACCGACACGTCGAAGAACCTCACCCGCGCGGAGGCCGACGACCTGGCCGCGCACGGCATCTGGTGCGGCGTCGTGTGGGAGACCACCGAAGGCCGGGCCCTCGCCGGGCAGGCCGCCGGAGCCGCCGATGCCCGAACGGCCGCGGCACAGGCCGCCGCCTGCGGCATGCCCCCGGACCGGCCGATCTACTTCGCCGTCGACACCGACACCGACTGGCCGAGCGTCCGGCCGTACTTCGCGGGCGCCGCCGGCGTCCTCGGCGCGGCGCGAACGGGCGTCTACGGCGGACTGCACGTGGTCCGGGGCGCCGCCGCCTCCGGGCTCGTCACCTGGTACTGGCAGACCTCCGCGTGGTCCGGCGGCGTATGGGACCCGGATGCACACCTCCGGCAGGGCGGAGCGGTCACCATCGGCGGCGTCGACTGCGACCGCAACACCGCCACCACCACCGACTACGGGCAGTGGATGCCCGACCGCTCCCCGCAGGAGGACGACGTGCCGTACACCGAGGACCAGCTCCGCGCGATGATCCGCGAGGAGACCGTCAACGCGGTCAGCAGCCAGCCCGTCCGGGACTCCATCGCCTACGCCGTCCACTACGCCGACGACAATCCGGACGGCATCCGCACCCTCGTCCGGGGGCTGCCGCAGCAGGTCTGGCAGCACGGCCTGCCGAACGTGACCGCCGACTGGCAGCAGCGGACCGGCGCCGACGCGGTCGTCCCGGCGATGTGGCTGCTCGCCGCCAACAACCCGATCCAGTACCAACTCGCCGTGGCGAAGGCCCAGATCGCGGCACAGGCGGCGGTCATGCAGACGCTGCTCTCCCACGCCGACGGCATCGACACCGCCACGGTCACCGCCGCCATCGAGGCCGCCGTGGCCAAGGCCCTCGCGTCCGGCGTCGAGATGCACGTCACGACCGGCCCGACCGACCCGACCGTGTCCGCAGTGCCCGCGGTGTCCACGGTGCCCGCCCCCACCACCCCGACCACCTGAGGGAGAACCGGTGCCCGACTCCGTCCGCCGCACGATCCGCACGATCCTCCAGCTCGTCCTCGGCCTCGCCGCCGCGCTGCCCGCCCTCGTGCACACCACGAACCTGCCGTCCACCCTCCCCGGCCTCGGCGTCGCACTCGCCGTCGCCGCGGCCATCACGCGGATCATGGCGATGCCCGCCGTGGACGCCCTGCTGCCGGGCTGGCTCAGGATGACGCCGCCCACCACGGCGGCCGCCACGGACTCCGCCGACGCGACGCCGCCCACCACGGCGACCACCACGCAGGCGGGCACACCGGAACCGTCGTGACCACCCCGCCCCCGCCCCTACCGGGCGGGGGCATTCACGACAAGCGCTCGATCACCGGGCGACGACGCCTCGGCCGCCTCCTGCCCGAGCGAGGCGGTGGTGAGCCCGGTTCCCGGCCCGTACCGCACCAGGCCGACGACCTGGCCGACCGTCACCAGGAGGACCCCGCCGACGACCAACGCCTGCACCCCCGTTCCCCACCCGGCCTGCCCCATCGCCACGTGCGCGAGCTGGAGGACCAGCAGCCCCCGGCCGATCACCGCCGCGCCCGCGATGAGCGCCTCCTCCCGCCGGTGCCCGACCTCGTTCGCCAGCGTGCGGAGGATGAGCAGCACGGCGGCGAGGCACACGCCGTACGAGGCCACGAACGCCGGCGTGGGCCGGGGCGTGGCGGCCAGGATGACGCACGTGCCGATCACCCAGCAGCAGGCGCTGAACAGACAGGTGGCGCGGCGCCCGTGCCGCACGAGGAACGTCCGCTTGCCGAAGAGGGCGTCGCCCCGGACGTCACGGAAGTCCTTGAGCAGGATCCGGCCCACGAACCCGATGTAGAGGCCGCCCAGCATCATCAGGTCACGAGGGCCGACGGCGGCACCGGTGGCGGTGAGGCCGAGCAGGTACGGCAGCGCGACGTAGCAGGCCGGCAGGGCCAGCGCCGCGACGGCACCCCGGTCGGCCAGCCGCACCGGGCGCAGCGAGTACCCGGCGCTCAGCGCGAGGGCCGCGACCATCAACACCCCCGGCCGGAGCCCGAGGAGGAAAGCCGATCCGAGCGCGACGACGGCGGACACCGCGGCCGTCACGACGAGGTTCCGGCTCCCCGCCGCGGCCGTGACCAGCGGCCGACTCCAGTGCCCCGGCAGGTTGACCCGGTCGATCGCCTCGTCGGAGAGGTCGTTGACGCAGACCGAGCAGAGCAGGAACGCCACGACCGGCACGACGCACTCGGCGAACAGGAGCCGGTCCTCCGCGTGCCCCGCCTGGGCGAGCCCGAGCGCCGCGTAGAGGGCGAAGAGCAGCGCGACGGCGGGACGGCCGAGCGCGACGAGGACCCGAACGCGGACGGCCAGGCGCCGCACTCCCCGTTCGCCCCTCACTTGTTCGGCACCAGTCGGACCGAACCGGTGAACAACAGCACCATCCCCCCGAGCACCGCCAGCCCGGCGAGGGCCAGCACGGCGGCCAGGGCACACCCGATGAACTCGATGCACGACATGGGCCGCTTCCCGGGCGCAGATCCGCGCCGTGCGAACCGGCGGTGCGGCTCGTCGGGCGACGACCAGAGTGCTCCCATGCGTCATTCCCCTTTGCAGCAACAGTCGTTGATCGGCAGGCCGTCCGCCATCGTCCGCCGCCGCACGCGGGTTCCGCCTGAGTACGGATACTCAGTCACCTCCCCGCCGATCGGCAGGGAGGCACTGGGTTCCCTCACTCAGGGGCAGGTCAGAGGACCCCACTACGATGCAATCGCGAAGGTCATGAGGACCTTTGATCGATCGACTGAAGAGGGACAATGGGAGACAACTCGGAAGACACGTGGGACGACCTGCGTCGGCATAGGGAAGCCATCACAGCACTGGGTGAAGCCATCCCCGACAGCGTGTTCGCGGCGATGGCAAAAGATATTCGCCCGTCGTCTCTGCCCGAGGACCTGCGCAACGCCCCGCTGATCATCGACACCGACATCGGCGGGGACCCCGACGACGCCCTGGCCGTCGCCGCCGCTGCGCGGTACACCAGTGACCTCAGGCTCGTCATCACCGGCGACGAGTCCCAGGGCCGACGCGCACGCTTCGCCCGCCACCTGCTGGACCTGATGGACCGCCCCGACGTGGCGACGGTGGCCGGCGCCGAGCTCTCCGACACGCCGTACTTCGTCATCGAGCACCTCGTGCCGCAGGACGTCCCGGCGCAGCGGACCGACGTCGTCGCCGCCGTCCGCGAGGTCCTGGCGTCAACGGACGGCCCGGTGCGGTGGGTCGGCATGGCCCCGCTGTCGAACCTCGCCCACGTCCTCGCCGAGGCACCCGAGGCGGCTACCCGGCTCCGGGTGACGCAGATGGGCGGCGCCCTGCGGTACCGCAACCCGGAGATCGCCGAACACAACGTCCGCCTGGACGTTCCAGCCGCCCACCGCGTGCTCAAGGCGGTCGCTGTAGGACACCTACGGAAGCCGGAGTTCATTGCGTCAGAGGTAACCTTCACGCCGAAAATCGAGGTCACGGCGGAAAGCCCGCTGTACGAATGGCTGGCAGCCCCCCACGCGCCTCAGTGGGCCGCGCTCCTCGCCGCCCACCTGGACGCGTGGTTCACACGCTTCCACCCCGGCAGCATGCAGCACGACGCCCTCACTCTGACAGCCGCCCTCAGGCTCCCATTCGTCGATTCGGCCACCATCGGCATCTCGATGGACGAGATCGGACGAACCACCAGGAGTGACGACGGCGTCCGGATCCGGTGGAGCTTCGACGCCGACTACGACGCATTCATGACCTGGCTCACCAAAACACTGACGGAGCGCCTGCCCTCCACCCGCGCTGAAAGCGAGCAAGGTTGATAGAGCGGGAGCACCCAACCATCACGGCGTTGATGGACAACTACCAGCTCACGCCCGCTGGTAGACGAGCCGTCACGGAGGCTTACGACGTCTTCCGTCGCTTCCACGGGCCGTTCATCACCTCCATCGCGGCCGAGATGCTTCCCGATCTCAAAGCGGATGCCGAACAAGGACGCCTCGTCGTCTTTCTCGGACGGGATGGACACAGCTTCGCCGCCGCCACACGTGCGCTGGATCCGGAATTCTTCGCAAGAAGCTGCCGCGAGGTCGTGCTATCGCGCGTCATAGCAGAGGCCGCGCTTCAGGATCTCGAGCAGAACAGGGGAAAGCAGTTCCCCGACGTCGAAGGGTTCCGGGGAACACGTGACCGGGTGGCTCCCGACAGCGTCCTCGGAGCCCACCGCGCCCTGACGGACTATCTCGACGACGAGAACGTACCCGTCGGCATACCCGGCAGCCGTCTGACACTCGTCGACAGCAGCTACAAGGGTACGGTGCAGGAACTCCTGGCCGCCGCTTACCCGCGGACCGACTTCGAGGGTCGCTACGCCTTCTTCGGAGCCGCTCCGGATGATCCGAATCCCGATCGCAAGATCGGCTACGTCGTCCACCTGAAGGCCGAACAGACCGGTGAGGGCAAGGGGTACCCCTTCGACGACCTCCATCCCAACCAGGGGTGGACGTTCGCCAGCAAGGAACCCATCAACGTCATCGAGCACACTCTCCACAGCCCGATGGACACTCCGCGCAGCGTGACCGTCGACGGTCCCCAGCAGCGGCGTCAGCGGGACATCCCGGATGCGCTCCGCGGCTTCAATCCGTCGCTTGTCCCGGAACGGTTCCGGGATCCGCTGACGCGCGAGGCCATCAAGGCTGCAGCGCTGGTCGCCGTGTACGACGCCGCAGCGGAGCGCGCCGCCCTCGGCCCCATGGATGCCACCTGGCTGGCCGAACGGATGCGGGAGCGGGCGCAGTTCACCGACGCCGTACGGCAGTGGGTCGACCGCAGCCCCGAGGTCGACCCGCAGCTGAAGACCGTACTCGACAGCGTCGTACGCCGCGTCGACCACCCGGTCTACAGCGAGTTGCGGGACCACCTCGCAGAACAGGGGATCTCGGAGGAGCAAGCCGCCCAGGCCTGGTCCCGGATGGAGCAGTTCCCCGACCGGGCGAGCCGGGCCGACTTCGTCCGCGCCTCGACTCGACCGCTGCCCTACGGGGACGTGCCGGACGCCGACCTCGGTGCGGCGCTCGGCCGGGCTGTCGGGGAGGCGGAGGGCGCCCGGCAGCAGGCCGTGGCGGCCGAGGGGCGGGTCGGGGAGATCGCGGCCGCGCTCGCGCCGGGTGGTGAGGTGGAGCAGCGGGTTGCCGCCCGTGCGGGGCAGGTGGAGGCGATCTTGCAGAGCCGGACGGACGCGGCCCGTGTCGACCGGTTGGCCGGGGACCTCGACCGGGCCAGGCAGCAGGCCGGGGCCGTGGAGGAGCGGTTGGCGGAGCGGGGCGGGTTCGGGAGGCCCGCCGTTCGCGGAGCCGACCGTGAGGCCCTCGAGCAGCAGCTCGCGCAGCTCGGCGTGGCCGTGCAGACCGGGGATCAGCGCCTCGCCGCCGCGCGGGAGCAGCTGCAGGTGAGCGTGCGTGCGGCCGGGGACGCCTCGGAGCACTACGCCGTACTGGCGGCCTGGCAGCAGGCCGGTGGCAATCCGGCCGAGGTGCTGGCTCGCACGACCGCAGCGCGCGAGCGCGGCCTGGAGTCGGCCCGCTCACAGGCGCAGGAGGCGCACCAGCGGGCAGCTGGGCTGGAGACCGCCGTCGGGCAGATCCAGCAGGAGCTGTCCAGGCGTGCCGCTCAGCCGCCCGCGCAGCGCCTCGCCGAGGATGCCCAGCGGGTCCAAGCAGCCCAACGGGCGGCGGTGCCGCACCAGCAGGTGCAGCAGCCCGCACCGGTGCAGAGCCACTCCCAGCACCGGAGCGGATCCGCCCGGTAGGGCCGAATGCGCCTCGCCCCCACCGGTCCTTCCGGCGGGGGCGAGGCGCATTCGGTGTCCTCTCAGGCCGGCCAGCCGCCCGGCGTCGCCGCCTGCGCGGCGTCCGCGGCGGCGAGCCGGTTGGCCTCGACCTCGGCCGGGTGGGACGGCGCGGCGGCGATCCGGGGCGGGTCGTCGTCGAGCCAGTCGGACAGTGCTTCGCCCGTGGGCTTCTTCCTGGGCGGCGGTTCCTGGTGGCCGTCCTCGCAGGTCGGGGCGGCGAGGTACGGGGTGACGGAGTGCAGCTCCTTGATCCACGCGAGTTCGCCGAAGGTGCCCGTCCGGGCGGGGTCGCCGCAGTAGGTGCGGACCCAGCCGAGGTAGAGGCCCGCCAGGATCTCCAGGACGGGCTCGTGGCCGTCCCGGTACCAGCAGCGCGGGATCTTCCGGTGCAGGTGGTGGTGGGTGATCAGCCAGTCCACCCACGGGGCGAGTTCGACGAGGCGCTGCTGCCGGTCGGCGGGCGTCATCGCCGACCACACCCACCGCCTCGGCGGGGTGCCGGTGATTCCGGCGGTGAGGTCATGCATCGGTGGCCTCCAGGGCCTGGTGCGGGACCGCGTCCGCCCGCGGCGCGGCCGGCCGGGCCAGCCACGCCTTGACGTCCGGGTCGCGCCAGGTCAGGCGCATGCGCACCCGGATCGGCGGCCGGTTGAAGTACAGCGCGATCGCGGTGTGTTCGGGGATCTCGCGCAGTTGGTGGACGGGCAGCAGGTCCGACTCGACGACGTTGGTCGAGGTGGAGTCGCGGCCGGTGCCGGTGGTGTGGCTGGTCCTCTCCACGAGTTCCCGGCCGAACAGGAACGACATGTAGCGCATCGTCTCGTCGTCGGCCATGCCGGGCAGCAGCAGCCGCAGCGTGCTCGCCGAGATGATGGTCTTGGCGCCTTCACGGCCCATCCGGCCGGCGAGCTGCGAGTAGTCGTGCCAGATGCTCAGCACGGTGATGCCCATGCCGCGGCCGGTGGTGAGCACGTTGGGCAGCTTCGGGTAGCGCAGGAAGTTGCCGGCCTCGTCGACGAACAGGCCGAGCGAGCGGTCGGGGTGGCGGCCGAGCTTCTCGTAGCGGGCCTCGGCGGCGTGGAGGACCGCGGCGATCAGCGAGGTGAAGTAGGGCGCGAAGCGGTCGGCCTGTGAGGGCGCCGCGATCAGCACGAGCGTGCCGTTGCGTTCCAGCAGTTCCTCGGCGCTGAAGTCGGTCCGCTCGGCGGCCTCGCGGATGCCCGTGCTGCGGTACGTCGCCGCGAGGACGTTCAGGGTGAACTGGACGGAGCCCTTGCCGTCGTCGTGCAGCGTCGTCCAGGGCTGCGCGTAGTCGAGCGCCGCCTCCGGGTGGTCCTCCTCCAGGATCGCGCGGACGTGGTCGACCGCCGCCTCGCCCTGGGTGAGCCAGCGCCGGAACGACTTGATGCCGCCCTTGGACGCCCGGGAGGCCAGCAGCAGTCCGGCCACGATGGCACGGGCCTGGATCAGCCACGGCTCCGCCTTCGGGTCGTACGTCTTCTGGCTCGCGTCGGCCATCCACTCGGCCATGCGCTCGGCGGCCTCGTCGTCGACGGCGTAGTCCACCGGCGACCAGTGCGCGGTCAGCCACGGCCCGGCGGGCAGCCCCGCCGGGGCGATCACCCAGACCGGGCCGATGTGGCTGCGGGCGGCGTAGATCTCCTCCAGGTCCGAGGCCTTGGTGGTCGTCACCAGTGCCGGGCCCTGCCACTCGGCCGCGTTCGGGGCGAGCAGGCCGGAGGTCTTCGCGGAGCCGGGCGGGCCGAACGCGATGGCGCTCGCGCTGCGTTCGATGACGCCGACGATCTTCCGGGTCTCCCGGCCGCGCCCCGCGGTGATGCGGTCCGGGCGTTCGGCCGGGGCGTCGGGCAGGGCCATCTCCTTCTCGATCTTGGCACCGCCCCAGGTCGCACCGCCCGCCAGCGAACGACGACGGCGACGGCCGAGGCGCCGCACGACCACCCCGGCGAGGACGGCCAGCAGCACGACCAGCAGGCCGAAGACCGTATAGAAGAGCCAGGCGGGCGGGGCCGGCCGGTAGACGGAAGCCGGCCCCTGCGCGACGGACAGCAGCAGCGTCTCGGGCACGGACGCGGTCATCTTCGGCAGACCGCCCCCGGACAGCAGCCCCGCCAGGGCACCGGCCGCGAGCGACACCGCGCCCAGCGAGACGACCGCTCCGGCGGCGAGCCCGAACAGGAACGTGCCGTCGTCCACCCGGTTGTCGGAGGCCACCTCAGATCACCATCTTCTCGTCGGTCTCGAACAACTCCCGCTCGGTGCGCGACAGCAGGAGCTGTACGGCGTGCGAGCCACCGCCCCGCCCGACCTTCCACAGCGCCCGTCCGCGCTGCCCGGCGCCCCAGGAGCCGATCAGGTCGCACTCGGCGTCGGTGAGGCCGATCGCCTCGCGGGTGAGGTTCAGCGGCTTGGTGTCCTGGGCGAGCTGGATCCGGGTCTCGCAGCTGGCGATCAGGTCCTTGGCGATGGCGACGGCCTCGGAGCCGGCCGCGCCGACCGCCTCGAAATCGCTCAACCGGTGCGTCGCGAGCAGCTGGATGGTGCCGGTCGCACGGCTCAGGCGCAGGTCGGCGTCGATCTTGCGGACCATCGACGACCCGCCCGACTGCATCTGCCGCCACAGCTCGTCGCGCACGATGATCCACGGGCGGCCCGGACGGTCGATGGCGCTCTGCGCCCAGGAGGAGACGCAGGTCAGCACCATCGCGACGACCTCGTCGCCGTACTGCTGGAGGGCGGAGATGTCCACGCTCTGGATGGGCGCGTCCCAGTCCAGGGAAACGGACGTCTTCTCGTCAAACAGGCCGCCGAGGTGCCCGGAGATCATCGAGCCGAGAGCGGAGCGGATGCTCGCCATCTGCTCGCGTGCCGTCTGGACGTCGTCGCCGCGCACGCGCAGCTCCCGGGCCATGGCCTCGGTCGGGTCCTTGAGGACCTGGTAGACGGCCGGGAGGGTCGGGGTGTCGAGGCGGGTGTGCCCGGCGCCGGCCAGCGCGCCGGTGACCTCGCGCACGGCGACGTCCAGGCACTCCTCCTCCTGCGGCTGGAGCACCCGCTTCAACTGGAGCTCCAGCAGCGCCTTGCAGAGGGTGAGGCGGCGGCGGTGGATCTCGGTGAGCCGGGCCTGGAGCTCGGCGTCGTCCTTGATCAGGTGGAGGTCCTGGCCCAGCGGGCCGGCGTCCAGCGGATTGAGCCGGCCGGACAGCCCGGGGCCCAGCCGCACCGGCTCGGTGCCCAGGTGGCGGCAGAGCGCCGCGTACTCGCCCTTGACGTCCCCGGCGATGAGCGTGCGGTGCCCGAACGCCATCAGGCGGAAGCACAGCGCCTTGACGTGGGCGCTCTTCCCGCTGCCGGGGATGCCGGTCAGGATCACGTTCGGGTTGGTGGCCAGCCCCTCCTGCACCCACACGCTCGGATGCGCGGAGAACGCCTGCATCGTGAGCGTGTTGAACCCGATGTACGCGCCGACCGGCGGCAGCGACGCCGCGTGCAGGAACGGGTAGATGCCGGACGCCCGGCCGGTGTCCGCACGGAACACCTCGGCCTTCGCGTGCGAGGCCGCCCGGCCCGCGAACGGCTGGTGCCAGCCCTTCTTCGGCGCGATCCGCATCGCCGTCGCCGGGTCCTCCAGCAGCCGGGCCCGCCGCAACTCGCGGGCGGTGGGCTGCCGCTGCGTCGGCGCTTGGTCGTCCGGCTCGAACAGATCGGCCACGCGGGTCGATTCGAGGACGGTGTCGCGTCCGTCCCGGCGGCGCGTGAACGGGAACCCCGCCATCAGATCGCCACCCTTCGCGGCGGCAGCCCCATGCCGAGCGGCAGCGCGGCGGCGGCGAACGCGTCGTCCATCGCGCCCCAGCAGCGCCGCAGTTCCAGACCGGCGTCACTCGCGTCCGCCTGCAGCTCGGCGCAGGCCGTCTCCAGCTCCTCCGGGTCCGTGACGGTGACCGCGATCAGCGCCACCATCCGCACCACGCCCTGACCGGACGCACGCGCGATGTCCTGCGCCCGCGCGATCTCCGACTCGCGGCGCTCGTCCTCCGACTCCGCCCGGCCCGTCTTCGCCCGCAGCGCCCGCGCGGACTGCCGCCGCGTCTTCTCCCGGCTCAGCTCCTTGCGCGCACGGGCAGGGCCGATCGGCTCGTAGACCAGCGACATCGACCGCCGCGCGTTCGTCCTCGGCCGCAGCAACGGCTGCAGGAACGTCGCGTACACCTCGGACTGCGGGAAGTTCCGCACCTGGTACGTGACCGTCCACGCCCCGTCGTGCCGGTACATGCCCCACGTGTACTCCGCCGCCGCCGGCCCGGCCAGCGCCGGATCCACACCGGGAGCCGTGCCCGCGTACGACGCGTCGTCGGACGCCGCCGAACGGACCGCCAGCATCTGCTGCGCCTCCGGGTCGTACGCGGTGCGGATCACGGCCGCCACCCGGCGCGGGTCCAGGAGCTCCACCACCTGGAGGCCCGCGCTGCTCAGCGACCCGTGCATGGCGTGGAACTCCCGCACCAGCACCGCGGCTGCGCCGACCTGTCCACCACCGGCACCGCGTACCGCCAGCCGCGCACGGACCGACGACAGCGTGACCGACAGGTACGTCTCACGGATCGTCGCCGCCGGACCCGCCGAGACCATCAGCTCGCCGAGGGCCTGGACGGCGGCGGCCGGGGCGTCGGCGGCGGTGTGCCGGTTCGTCCAGGACCGCAGCGCCTCGCCGTCGTCCGGCAGGCTGCGCTGGTGCACCTGGATGCGGACGATCGAGCCGTCCTCCTTGCACTGGCTGCGCAGGAAGGCCGCCCACTGACGGACCCGGGCGTTCTGCCGGGCGGTGTCGACCAGGGCCAGGCCCGGGAAGGTGACGCGGGCGACGAGGGTGTAGGTGTTGTCGATCGGGTTGTGGACGATGCCGAGCGTGCCGCCCTGGCCGTCCGGTGCGGTCAGGATGCGCAGGCGCGCGAGCACGCCGGGCAGGTCCATCGGCTGGTTGCCTTCCTTGTCGGCTGGGGCGAACACCCCGCTGTAGAACACGTTCCGCTTGGTGGCGACGGCGAGCTGGTACCGGACCGCCAGCAGCACCCACTCCTCGGCGGCCAGGCCCATCACACGGCCGTAAGCCAGGAGGAGCAGCAGGCCGGCGAGCGGGAGCGCCACGAAGGCGGCCGTCCAGCTGTGCTGGTAGATCGGGATCAGGGCGACGACCGAGGCGGCGGCCATCAGGGCGAAGCCCACGCCGGACAACTCGCCGATGAAGCCGGACTTCTCCCGCTGCCAGCCGGTGTAGGTGTCCGGCTCACTGTGGGTCAGGGACACGGGATCAGTCCCCCTTCGGCTTCGGCAGCGGCGTGGTGGGCGGTGGTGGGGCGGACTCCGTCGGCGCGGCCGGACGGACGGGGCCGGTGGTGAGCCGCACGGTGCCCGTACTCGTGGGCGGTGACGTGTCGACGAGCGTCGGCGGCGAGGCGTCGACCAGGGTCGGCGTCGTTCCTGCGGACGCGGCCGGCTGCGGCACCTCTGCCTCGCCCGTACCTTGCGGAGCCGGGCCCTGCGTCTCCGCAGGGGTGTCCGCGTCGCTGCCTTGGGCATCCTGCTGCACCGCAGGTGCTGCGCCACCGCCGCCCTTGCGGGGCGGGACCACGGAGGCGTGGCCGTTGCCGGGGGCACCCAGTCCGGCGTTCGCGGCGGTGTTCGCCGCCGCGCCCTCCAGCGTGCTCGCGCCGGCGGCGGCGAGCTGCAGGCCGAGGCCGATCCCGGTGCCGATTCCGCTGCCCATGCCGGAGAGGAACTTGCGGGAACGGCTGTTGGAACCGCTGCCCGAGGCCGAGGCGCTGTCCTCCTCCAGGGCCTTGGTGAACCCGGACCCGCCGCCGACCGCACCGGCTCCGGCCACACCGGCGGCCCCGCCGGCGAAGCCGCCGAACGCGGCTCCCATGGTGGAGCCCACAGAGGAGATCATTCCGGCGGCCACGCTGTTGCCGCCGCCGGCCTCCACCATCGTCAGGAACCGCGCCAGCACCGGCCAGGCGACCGCGGCGAGGAGGAAGACGATCAGGCCGACGATCACGTTCCGGATGCCGCTGGCGGTGCCCATCGCCTCGAACCCGATACCGAAGCACACCACGATCGCCAGCTTCGCGAGCGCCATCGCGGTGAAGGCCCGCCGGGCCTTGGGCCACCACTCCTGGGTCTCGTCGGACAACTGCCCGGCGACCGCCACGGGCATGGCGACCATCAGCACCATGATCCCGGCCTGGCGCATCAGCACCTCGATCCACAGCGCGCCGACCACCAGGATCGCCAGGATCCCGAGGACGATGACCACGCCCACGGCCTGACTCAGCACGCCTTCCCCGGTCACCAGGCTCGCGCCCACGGACTGTGCGCCGCCGGCCGTCACCAGACCGGCGAACATGCCGGCCAGCTTCGTCTTCATGACCGTCGCCGCGTCCTGGTGCTCGGGGCCGACCTGGGTGAACGACTGGTCGATGATCCAGATCGACACCTGATCGATCCACCGCAGGATGATCTGCGCCGATCCCGCGTACACCCCGAGTACCAGCGCGTACTTGCCCAGTCCCTTCAGCACGGTCGCCAGCGGCGCACCCTGTTGGCTCACCGCGACCTTGCCGAACTGGATCAGCATCAGGAACGTGGCGATCACGACCGACAGGACCGTCATGATCCCGGTCATGTGGCTGATCCCGGTCCCGCCCAGGTTGATCGTGGAGGCGTCGTTGAAGGCGTCGGCGAACTGCTGGAGGAGCCAGACCGTGCCCTCGCCGATGTAGCCCGCGATCTCCCGCATCGCGTCGGCGGCCAGCTTGCTGATCTTGCCGGCCACCCAGTCCCCCAGGCCGCCGGACGGTATCAGAAGGTCCGCGTTATGCACGTTGCAGTCCTGGAAGTTCATGCCCCCTTCGATGCACTTCCCCATGGCGTCGACGTACTTCTGATAGCCCGCGATGCCGTGGTCCGTCGTGGCTTCCCAGTCCTTGAGCTTGTCGAGCTCACGCTGCTTGCGTGCTGCGGTGATGTTCGGGTCGTCGCAGGCCTTCTTCCGCTCGTCCGCGTTCCCGCTCTCCTCGCACTTGTCGTAGAGGTCGGGCTTCTTGTAGGGCCTGCAGTTGTCGGCCTCGGGCATCATGCACCAGTGGTTGTCCTTGTCGACGCCGATGCTGCTGTCGCTTCGGTCGTTCCACTGCGAGAGCCATTCCTTCGACGGGCTGTCGGGCGGACCATTCGGGGCATGGACGGTCGGGCTGTCGGCCAACGCGGCAGGCGCGGCCAGCGCTCCCACGGACATGAGCGCGGCGAGCAGGACGGTCAGCAGGCGGAGGAGCCCGCGGTCAGTCACGGATCACCACCAGCCAGCCGTCCTTGAGGGACGTCGGCGAGTCGGGGTTGTAGGGCGCCGGGGTGAAACGCTTGGCGACCCACTTCGGATCCGTGGTGATCTTCCAGTCACCGTCCTCCCAGATCAGGACGACATCGGTCAGCTGGTTCTTGAGAGGGCTGTCGTCCGAGGCGGCCTTGGGCAGGGTGGCCGTGCGGCTGTAGTGCATCCAGACGTTGATCACCAGGCCGTCGTCGTCGAGCGCCCAGGCCTGCGCGGCGTCCACATTGGTGCTGATCGTCATGCCGGCCGGGGTGCCCCCCGAGGACGGCAGGCCGACCGTCTCACGAAGCTTGCGCACCTCGCTGACGGCCTTGTCGATGCTCGCCTCGCTGCCCTTGGCCGTGGTGACGGCGAGCTGACGACGAACCATGTCGTCGTCCAGCACGCTCAGTTCGTCGAGGTGGTAGACCGCAGCCGACATCGCACCGAAACCGAAGCGCGGAAATCCGATCGAGGCGCCGTCCTTCTGTCCGGTCGGCTTGTTCAGATGAACCGGTTTGGCCGTGTTCGGGGTCAGCGTCTTGGTCGCCGACGGGCTCGCCGACGTGGCGGGCCCCGTACTCGCCGTGGCGGTCGGGGAGGCGGCCGGCTTGCCGTCCTTCCCGTCGTCGGACATGCCGCGGACGACGGCGACGCCGCCCACCGCGATGACGGCGCCGGCCACGACGCCGATCCCGATCAGCCGAAGGCGCGCCCTGCGCGCCGCGCGGTCGTGGCGGTCCATCAGGCGGCCGCCATCTTGTAGGCGGCGAAGATGAGCCCGCTGGTGCAGGCGATGCCGATGCCCGAGATCAGGCTCATGACGATGGCCTTCTTGCCGCGGGCCGCCATGCCGCCGCGCTCGGAGTTCTCGCCGATGGCGACGGCCGCCCAGCCCAGCAGCCCGCCGAGGACGGCGAGCGCCAGGCCGCCGCCGGCGACCCAGCCGAGGATCGTGCCGGTCGGGCTCTTCACGTTCTCCGGCAGCGTCGGCTTGAAGTCCGGGATCGGGTTCTCGATCGACGTCGGCTCGGGCGACGGTCCGGCGGCGAGGATGTGCGAATGCGGGTCGGACATCAGCGTGTTCAGGACGTGGAGGGTCTGGCTCACGGCAGCAGGACTCTTTCTACGGGTTGAACGGATTGGATCTGAAGAGGGGCCGCCGCCGGTTGGGTGGCGGGCGGCAGCGGGTCGCCCCAACTGGTGTGGGCGGAGCCGAGCACGGCCCGGGCGAGCTGGTCGGCGGCCTGGAGCGACCCGGAGCCCAGCCGGGCGGCGTCCCGCAGGCCCCTGGCGCGGATGTCCGGGTCGAACGGGACCCGGACGACGGCCGCGACGCGGGGCGCCAGCATGGTCTCCCCCGCACGGACGGGCGCGGGGGTTCGGCCGTCACCGGTGGACACGAGGGCGACGACCATGCGGTCGAGGGGCAGCCCGTCGGCCGAGGCGGCCGTCAGCGCGGTCTGCAGGGCGGCCATGCCGGAGGCGGTGGCCGCCGCGCACAGGACGGGAACGCTCACCGGAAGCGCGCACCAGGCGGCGGTCAGGCCGGAGCTGCCGGCGGCGCGGGAGGCGACGATGTCGTGCGCGACCGGGTGTGCGGTGTCCGCGATCACGGCCTGCCAGCCGCCGATGGCGGCCAGCTGGTGCCACGCGGCGGGTGCCTCGGGCAGGGCCAGCGGTGGAGCGCTCCAGTCCTGGTGATCGGTCAGCACGTGCCAGCCGGCCCCGGCCGGGGCCGGAAAGCGAGTTGCCGCCGCCAGGACATGACGCCTGCTCAGTGGTGCGTCGGGCGGGACGGACGCGAGCCCGGTCCCGGGTTCCGTCGCCCACGTGGGCCACGGCGAGGCCAAACGCGGCGCGAGGTCCAGGACGACGCCGGCCGCCGCCTGGGCGAGCCCGACGCCCAGCAAACCCGCGACCGTCGACCGCCCGCTGCCGCCGACGGCCGCCAGGACGGGCACCACGACCCGTCCGTGGGGGGCGATCACCACGGACGGGACAGCTTTCCTTGCCAACGCTCCCCCGAATATTGCTAGCGGACAGTCACGCTCCGGTCAGGCTTCCCGAGCGAGCCGTGGCTGTCATGAGTACGGGTACTCATGACAGGCCTCTCCCCCGCCCCTTGGATGGGGCACAGGCCCGGTAACACCCCCGTCACCGTCCGTCTCGGCCCCGCAGTCTAATGTCGGAGCCGAACGTTTGTCGCACGCGCTCGGTTCCTGATCATCGGTCACACCTGTGACAATGCCGAAACCGTGAGCGGCCCGGCACCCGAACCGGCGGGACGCCCCCGAGCAGGGACGATGCCCTGCGGTGGATGTCGCAGTCGGGTGTGAGAATGGCGCGTCCGCTTGCACGAAGGGGGTTGTCTGCGGGCAATCGGCGTTGTCCGGAGGGGTTCTGACCGAGGGGGGTCTGAGTGCAGGTCAAATCTGGGCTGGTGTTGGCGGTCGCGGCCGTCGGCCTGAGTCCGCTGGCTCTTGGAGTCGGACTGGTCATGGTCGTCGCCGTCGCCGCCGACGACGAGAAGGGCGGCGGTGGCGGTGTGGCCCCGGTGGTGTCGGTGGCCACTCTTCGCACCGGACCCGGTGGTGTGCCGGAGCAGTACGCGGAGTTCGTCAAACAGGCCGCGGCCGCTTGCGACCAGGGGTTGAGCGCGGGCGTCCTGGCCGCACAGATCAACGCCGAGTCCGCGTTCGATCCGCGCGCCAACTCCGGACAGGCCCAGGGGATCGCCCAGTTCACCCCGGAGACGTGGGCGAGCTGGGGCAACGGCGGCAGCGTCTGGGAGCCGAAGGACGCGATCGCCGCCCAGGGCCGCTTCATGTGCAGCCTCCTGAAGACCGCCAAGCAGCACCCGGACTACAACGGCAGCGCCATCGAACTCGCGCTGGCCGGCTACAACGCCGGGTGGGGCCGCGTCGACCAGTACAAGGGCGTGCCCCCCGCGTCGTTCGCGCAGGGCCAGACCTACGACTACGTGAAGAAGATCATGGCGGACGTCCGGAAGTACACGCAGTCCGAGGACACCGTGCCCGTTCAGCTCCCCGCCGACTACCAGCTGCCCGCCGACACCCCGCAGGCGGTCAGGACCGCCGTGGCATGGGCCCTCGCCCAGCGCGGTGGCTGGTACCAGTGGGGCGGCGACTGCACGAACCCGTTCGGCGACAACACCCAGGGCCGGTGCGACTGCTCCAGCCTGATGCAGCAGGCCTACGCACACGCCGGCGTCACCCTGCCCCGGACGACGTTCGAGCAGGTCAAGACCGGCACCCGGGTGTCGCCGGACGACGTCAAACCGGGCGACCTGGTCTTCAACGCCGGCTCGGACGGCTCGGACGACTCCCCGGGCCACGTCGGCATGTACGTGGGCAACGGCTGGATCGTCGAGGCCCCGCGCACCGGCGTCCAGACCCGTACCGTCGCCTACAGCGGCTGGCGCAACAGCACATCGGCACTCACGCGGATCACCCACGTCGTCCGCGTGGTGCAGTGGTAGGACAGGAGAAACGTTGCTTCACGAGGACCAACCGGCCCACCCCTGGGGGACGGTGACACCCGCGTTCTGGGCCGCACCGGAGCCGGCCGGCCTGCCCGCGGTCACACCCGACTTCGCGGACCGCTTCGCCGAGTTGACCGGGCTGCTCGACCGGACGTCGGACACCGACGTCCTGGCGGCCGTGGCCGCCAAGGCGGGTGTGCTCGACCAGGACGTCACCGCGGCACTCGGACCGACCGACCCCAACGTCGCGAACGTCCGCGAACTCCGCGGCCTGATCGCGCGCCGCCAGGGCCGTCGCACGGAGGCCGCCCGCTGGCACCTCCACACCGCGGGCCTGCACATCGCCACCGGCGGCGTGGGCTCGCCACGGGCCAGGGCGAGCGCCAAGCACGCGCTGTCCGACTGGCGGGAGATCCCCGACCCGGCCGAACGCACCGCCGTCGGCCACGAGATCCTGCCCGTGCTCGCGGCCGTGGCCGGAACCGACGCACCGCCCACGTGGGAGGTCAAGGCGTACCTGACCGGGTAGGGCACCGACGGCGGGCCTCGCAACTCCCGTGCTGAAAGAGAAACGCCGGCCCCGGCGGTCCCGATGGGTCGTTCACCGAGTCCCGCGGAAACACATCTCGCCCGGCCCCGCGCACCGGACGGGCTAGCCGGGCTCGCGAAGCCCGGCGGGGCTGCGAAAACTGGCCGCGTGTCCTCCACCACGATCACGCCGATCTCCTCCCACGAGTTGGACCTCCTCCGTGCGCTGCGGGCCCGGGCCGCGGGCGGCGGGCTGTCGGCCGAGGCCGTGGTCCTGGCGCAGGGGCGGCTCCAGGAACCGTGCGGCTGGCCGGCGGGTTTGCCGCGGCGCAGTGACGGCGGGGACTGCTTCCGCAACGCGTGGCGGATCGCGCTGAAGCCGGCCGGGTTGGTGTACGTGGAGGGGTTCGTCCTCGGTGCGGGCGGGGTGGTGACGCGGCGCGCCTGGTGTGCGGACGAGGAGGGGCGGGCGCTGGATCCGACGTGGCGGGACGGGCGGGCGCTGGCGTACGTGGGGGTCGGGATGGCCGCGGAGTGGGTCGCGGCGGTCCAGCAGCGCACGTGTACGCGGACGCGGTTCCCGGGTGTGCTGGACACCGCCGTCCAGCACACCCGGGACGCCGACCGCGTGTTCACGTACGGGGTCCCCGCCCCGGCCCTGATACCGCTCGGCCGTGAGCTCCCGCCCCGCCCGAACACCGGATAGCGCGAAGGGCGCCGGGCGGTAGGCTGCGGCGCGTGTTCGAGTACCACGACTCGATCGTGGCGTTCTTCCGCGAGGTCGGCCAACTGGCCCCGGGTTCCTACGGGTTGCTGCACATCCGGGACGACGAGGAGCCGGGCCGCGAGAACGAGGTCACCGTCGTCCGCATGGTCCGCGGCCGGCTGAGCACGCATACGGAGCTGCTGCTGTCCCCGTGCATCCCCGTCCTGGAGGACCCGTTCCCGGGTTAGCCCGAAGGAAATGTCCGGTCCCGGGGCGGCTACGGGGGAGGCCGCTCCGGGACCGGAGTCTTGGGGTGGTGGGGGTCAGACGCCCACCGACTGCTTCTCCGGGTCGAGTTCGGTCTCGGTGGCGGTCTCGGCGGCGGCCTCGGCGGCCGGGGGCTGCTTCTTGAGGGCCAGGGCCAGCAGGCCGCCCAGGATCAGCAGGACGCCGCCGGCGATGCCCGCCGTGCGCAGGCCCTCGACCACGTCCTCCTTGGCGGCGGTGGCGTAGGTGCCGGTGAAGGTGGAGTTGGCGACCGCCACCAGGGCCGCGAGGCCGACCGCGCCGCCGACCTGCTGGGCGGTGGAGGCCATGGCGCCGGCCACGCCCTGCTCCTCCGGGGCCACGCCGGAGCCGGCGGAGGCGAAGACGGAGACGAAGACCAGGCCGCCGCCGAGGCCCCACAGGACGGAGCCGGGGAGCAGGGCGGGGAAGGAGCCGCCGGTGGTCATGACGGCGGCGGTCAGGGCGATGCCGGCGCCGTTGACGGCCATGCCGGTGGCGAGGGTGGCCCGCATGCCGAAGCGCTGCATGAACTTCGGGGCGAGCTGGCCGGCGCCGACCATCGAGACCAGGGTGAGCGGCAGGAAGGCGAGGCCGGCCTGGAGCGGGGTGTAGCCGAGGACGGGCTGGATGTAGGTGGTGAAGACGTAGTAGCCGCCGGACAGGCCGGTCTGGAAGACGAACACCACGGCCATCGCCACGACGAGCGGACGGTTGCTCAGCAGGCGCAGCGGCATGAGCGGGTCGCGGGTGCGGGCCTCGGTGACGAAGAAGGCGACGAGCAGGGCGGCGCCGAGGAGCAGGGCGGTGAGCGGGGTGGGGCTGAGCCAGCCGTCCTCGGGGCCGGTGACGAGGCCGAAGACGACGGCGGAGATGCCGGCGGTGGCGAGCAGGGCGCCGGGCAGGTCGAAGCCGCCGCGGCTCTGGACGGCCGGGTCCGGGCGCAGGACCTTCGGGGCCGGGATGAGGACGGCCAGCGCGAACGGCACGTTGATGAAGAACACCCAGCGCCAGGAGGCGAGGTCGGTGAGGACGCCGCCGAAGAGAGCGCCGGCGGCGAGGCCGAGCGAGCCGGCCATGCCCCAGACGCCGAAGGCCTTGATGCGCGCCTGGCCGTCGAAGGAGGTGGCGATGAGGGCGAGGACGGCGGGGAAGAGCAGGGCGCCGCCGACGCCCTGCACGACGCGGGCGCCGATGAGGACGCCCTGCCCGGTGGCGATGCCGCCGACCAGGGAGGAGACGGCGTACAGGCTCAGGCCGGCGAGGAAGAGGCGGCGGGCGCCGATGCGGTCCACCGCGCGGCCGCCGAAGAGCAGCAGGCCTCCGAAGGAGACGGCGTAGGCGGAGACGACCCACTGCAGGGACTGGGCGGAGAAGCCCAGTGCCCGGCCGATGTCGGGCAGCGCCACATACACGATGTTGTAGTCGACGGTGACGATGAACTGCGCGAAGGCGAGCAGGAAAAGGGTGATTCCCGCCCTGCGGGCAGGGGCCGTGGCAGGCATGGTTACTCCCGTTGGGGACGACGTGGGGACGACGTGGGGACAGCTGGGGAACAAAGTCGGCACAGGGTCGGCACGGAAAGCACACGTGCGGAATAAAGCCCGCACCGAACGGTGCTCAGCTTCTTAACGGTGTTTACTCTAGCAGGAGTACGCTCCAAACAAAACGCCGTATAGTTCTGCCACCGACCTGGAGGACAGCAGCATGGATACGAAGCCCACCCGCCGCGCGCGGCTCCGCCAGCAGACGATCACCGAGATCAAGGAGGCCGCCCTCAAGGCCCTCGCCGAGGCGGGCCCGGCGGGCATCACCCTGCGCGGGATCGCCCGCGAGCTGGGCATGACGGCCGCGGCCCTCTACGGCTACTTCGACACCCGCGACCAGCTGATCTCGACCCTCGCCGCGGACGCCTACAACGAGCTGGCCGACTCGCACGAGGCCGCCCTGACCGCCCTGCCGCACGAGGAGACGGCCCGCCGGGTGCGCGCGGTGTGCGACACCTTCCGCACCTGGTCGATCAAGAACCCGGCGGCGTTCCGGCTGATCTACGGGGACGGCCTGCCCGGGTTCACCCCGCCCGAGGAGGTCGCCGCGGCGGCGCGGCGATGCTGCATGACGGTGCTGGACGTGGTCGACGGGGCGTGGGAGCACGCGCCGGCGGCGCTGCGCGAGGACCGGGCGGACTGGTCGGACTTCCACGAGTCGTTGTCCGGCCCGGCCCGCGAGCAGTTCCCCCACCTGTCGCCGCAGGCGCTCGGGGTGAGCCTGCGGATCTGGGGGCGGATGTACGGGCCGGTGGCGCTGGAGGTGTTCGGCCACCTCGGGCAGCAGATCAACGATCCGGCGGAGGTGTATCGGCGCGAGGTGGACGCCATCGTTGAAATGCTCGGCATCAGCGAGTAGATACCTGGGAATTCTCGCCACTCGCGCGAGAAGAACCTAGCAATCTTTAGGAAACAATCCTAACGGTTTATCCTTCACATAAAAGCGGAGGCCGGTCGTCACGAAGGCGACGCGCGACGACCGGCCCGACGTCACCGCCGCGAGCGCGACCAGGCCCGCATCGCCGGCTTCTCGACCACGGCGTACAGCAGCCACGCCAGCGCCAGGCTCACACCGAGGTACAGCACGACGATCGCCGCGCCCTGCCAGACGGCGAACGACCGCTCGAAGCCCATGAGTTGCTTCACGTACGTGATCACCGTCCCGTGCACCATGTAGAACGCGAAGGACACCTCACCCAGCCACAGCAGCGCCGGGTGGTGCAGCACCGAGCCGGCGCCGCCGAGGTCCCGCACCGCGATCGCGGCGATCAGCAGGGCCAGCGGCAGCGCGGTCACGGCGCTGTGCGAGTACAGCCACGGCACGTTCATCGAGCCGGCCCAGGCCGCCAGCGCGAGCACGGACGCCACCGGTACGCCGATCCGGGGCAGCCGCCCGGCCGCGACGATCAGCGCCATGACGATGCCGAGCGCGAACTCCAGCGTGCGCACCGGCGGGAACATGTAGACCGCCCAGAACTGCTCGGCGGAGACGGGGAACCCGTTGGGCGTGGTGCCGCCCGGCAGCAGCGCGTACGCGGCCGCCGGCACCAGCGCGATCGCGGCGGTCAGGACCAGTGCCAGCGCCCACAGGCGGGCCGGGTCGACGCGGCGCAGCAGTGCGTGGAGGAACGGGAAGCACAGGTAGAAGAACAGCTCGCAGGCCAGCGACCAGCTCGGCGGGTTCACCGACAGGTAGACGTCCAGGTACGGGAACCAGGCGTGCACCATCGCGAGGTTGGGCAGCCACTGGTGCCAGGTCGAGGTGGCGGCGGCGAACAGCACCATCGCGAGCGCCCAGGTGACGACGTGGTTGGGGAAGAGCTTGACCACCCGGCGGCGCCAGAAGGTCCGCTTTCTCAGCCCCGGCCGGGCGGCGTGGGTGAGGACGAAGCCCGACAGGAGGAAGAAGAACGACACCCCGATCGAGCCGGTGGTCGACCAGATCCGGGCCCAGATCTCGCGAGCGCGCCCGTCGAACGGGGTCAGCGCGGGCGGGCCGGTGAGCGAGGTGTGGAAGAAGAACACGCCGAGGGCGGCGAAGAAGCGCAGCCCGGTGAGCGAGGGCAGCCGGGACGGCAGGACGGAGCTGCCGGCAGCGGTGCGGGCCGGAGCGGTTGCGAGTGTGCGGGACACGTGCGGTCGGATCCTTCGGAGCGGGTGCGGGCCGGGCGGCTCGCAGCGGAACGGATACAACTTCCTTGCAGTGAAGGTGAGTTGAACGGAAGGAGACGCGAAAGGGGCCGGGCCATCCCCGATGGCCCGGCCCCTTTCGGAGGGACGCGCGTCAGGCGGTCGTGCCGCCGTCCACGGCCAGGGTGGCGCCGGTGACGAACGCCGCGCCGGGCGAGACGAGGTAGGCCACCGCCTCGGCGATGTCGGTGGTGGCGCCGTAGCGGCCGAGGGCGGTGCCGGCCCGCTGGAAGCCGGCCGAGGGGCCGTCGGCCGGGTTCATGTCGGTGTCGATCGGCCCGGGGCTGATCTGGTTGACGGTGATCCCGCGCGGGCCGAGGTCCCGGGCCAGTCCCCGGGTCAGGCCGAGGATCGCGGCCTTGCTGACCGCGTACGGGGTCATGCCGCCGCCCGGCACCCGTTCGCCCAGGCAGGAGCCGATGTTGACGATCCGGCCGCCCTCGGGCAGGTGGCGGGCCGCGGCCTGGGCGGTGAGCAGCGCGCCGCGGACGTTGACGTCCAGGGTGCGGTCGATGACGTCGACCGGCACATCGGTCAGGGCGGTGCCGCTGACGTCCATGTAGCCGGCGTTGTTGACGAGGATGTCGATCCGTCCGAAGTGCGCGACGGTGGCCTCGACGGCGGCGGCGGGCGCCTCGCGGTCGGCGGCGTCGGCCCGGACGGCCAGGGCCTTGCCGCCCGCGCGCTCGATCTCCGCGACGACGGCCTCGGCGGCCTCGGCGCCGCGGGTGTAGGTGAGGGCGACCCTGATGCCCGTGCCGGCGAGGCGGCGGGCGATCTCGGCGCCGATGCCGCGGCTGGCTCCGGTGACCAGGGCGACCCGGTCGTCGGCGGTCGGCTGGGTGGCGGTGTCAGACATGGGACGGCCTTTCGGAGGACTCGGAGGAGGGCGCGGAGGAGGGCGCGGACACGGCGGGAGCGCCGGGACCGGCCGTGCGGCGCAGCAGTTCGGGCACCAGCGTCAGCAGCCCGAGCACGGCCATGGCCGCGCCCGTCCACAGCGGGGCGCGCAGCCCCCAGTGCGAGACGCCGATCCCGCCGACCCAGGAGCCGACGACGACGCCGAGGGTGATGAAGGAGGTGTGGACGGTGTTGACCAGCGGGCGGTCGTTGGCGGTGCGCATGACGCGGGTGACCATCGCCGGGTTCATCGTCACGCCGACCAGCCCGATGCCGGTCATGGCGGCCAGGGCGACGGCCGCGTCGGCGGCGCCGAGCGCGAAGACCGTCAGGAACACGGTGTTCAGGGCCAGGCCCGTGCCGAGCACCGTCAGGGTGTGCCGGTCGGCGAGGCGCCCGACGACGGCGTTGCCGATGACGGTCGCGGCGCCGTAGAGGACCAGCAGCAGCGGGACGGTGCCCGCGGCGAAGCCGGTGACGTCGGTGAGGATCGGCACGAAGTACGAGAACGCGGCGAAGGTCGCGCCGATGATCAGCATGCTGGTCGCGAAGGCCGCCCACAGCCGCGCGTTGCGGAAGGCCCCCAGCTCGGCGCGGACGGAACCGCCGGAGCCGCCGGCCCCGTCGGACTCCTCCTTGGCCAGTGCCGGGACCGCGCCGAGGGTGACGGCGAGGGCCAGCGCGGCCAGGGCGGCGACCGCCCAGAAGGCGAACCGCCAGCCGTAGTGCTCGCCGGCCAGCTGGGACAGCGGCAGGCCCAGCACGGTGCCGACCATCAGGCCGCCGAGCACGATCGAGGTGGCCCGGCCGCGCACCTCGGGACCGGTGACGCGCACGCAGATGGCGAGCGCGACGCCGAAGAAGGCGCCGGAGGCGGCCCCGGTGACGAGGCGGGCGACGACCATCAGGGCGTAGCCGTCGGCGAGGGCGCCGAGCGCCTGCCCGGCGAGGAAGACGGCGTACAGGCAGATCAGGGCGGTCTTCTGGCGCAGTCGCAGGAGACCGGCGGTCAGCAGCGGGCCGCCGATGGCCATGGCCGCGGCGTAGACCGAGACCAGGTAGCCGATCTGGGGGATGCCGGCACCGAGGTCCTCGGACAGCTGCGGCATCAGGCCGGCCACCAGGAACTCGCTGGTCACCATGGTGAAGATGCCCAGGCCCAGGACGTAGATCGCGAAGGGCACGGCTCAGACCTCGACAGTCTCGACGGTGTGGGACGGGCCGCCGACCACGACGGCCCCCGCGGCCTGGAACGACCCCAGGGACTCGGCGATCGCCTTGGCCCGCGGGTTGTCGGCCGGATCGAAGACCGGGATCGGCTCGCCCGGCCGGGCGTCGACGCCGGCCTGGAGGAAGAACTCCTCGAAGCCGCTGGGCGTGAAGATCAGCAGCTGCTTGGCGGCGTGCAGGCCCTTGTTGCGGAAGCGGTGGACGGTCCCCTTGGGGACGAAGACGAAGTCGCCCGCGCGGACGTCGTAGGTCTGCCCGTCCGCGAAGAACTCCAGCTCGCCTTCGAGGAGGTAGAAGGCCTCGTCCTCGTTGCGGTGGTCATGGGCCGGCGGCCCGCCGCCGGGCGGCACGGAGGCCTCCAGCAGCGTGATCGTCCCGCCGGACTGCGCGGTGTCGACCTTGACGGTGTAGACGTCGCCGTTGAGCCAGACCGAGGGGCCCTGGCCGGCGGGGATGTGCAGGACCTTGCCGAGGGCCGGCGGGTGGTCGCTGCGGAGCTGTTCGTTGAGTGACATGGCGTACGGGAACCTCAGGACGCGGGGACGGGGACGGAAGCCTGTACGGGTACGGAGGGCTGGACGGGAGGGACGGGCGCGGGGGTGAGCGGGTGCGCCAGTCGGGCGCCGTCCGGCAGCTGCCCGGTGCGGGCGGGCGCGACCTCCTGCCCGTCGCACTCGGTGGTCAGCACCTCCAGCCAGCCGTCGGCGCAGCCGACGAACACCCGCCCCCGCTCGCCGTGCACGACGAGCCCGGGCACGGGCGCCCGGTCGGGCGCGCCGGCCGGCGCCGGGTCGGCGGACAGGACGCGCACCCGTCTGCCGGCCTCGTCGGCGGTCCAGGCGCCCGGCGAGCGGTAGCCGGCCCGGACGTGCCGGTCGACGACGGCGAGCGGGGCGCGCAGGTCCAGGCGCAGGTCGTCGTCCGAGGGCCGGCCGAAGTACGAGCGCAGCGCCGGGTCCTGGGCGATCGGGCGGTAGCCGCGCTCGGCCAGCTGCGGGATGAGCTCCAGCAGCATCAGCACGTTGGCCCGCTCCTGGGCGGTGCGCAGGTCCAGCGCGGTCTCCCGGCCGGTCAGCGGCACCTGGTGCTGCATGATCAGGTCGCCGCTGTCGAGGACGGGCGCCATCTCGATGGCGGAGACGGCCGACTCGGTGGCGCCCTCGCGGATCATCCAGTAGAAGGGCGCGAGGCCGGCGAAGGCGGGCAGCGGCGAGGGGTGGAAGTTGACGGCGGTGACCCGGGGCACCGACAGCAGCCGCTCGCGCAGGATCTGCTGGAAGTTGGCGACGACGAAGTAGTCGGCCTCGTAGCCCTCCAGCTCCTCGACGAACTCCGGCCGGTTGACCGACAGCGGCCGCAGGACCGGCACCCCGAGCGCCGCGCCCTGGGTGACCAGGTCCACCTGCTCGGGGTCGTCGGTGAAGTACGAGCAGCGCTTGCCGTGCGGGGAGGTGACCACGGCGACGAGGTCGACCTGGGGGTGGCCGTGCAGCATGCTCAGGAACGGCGAGCCGAGCTTGGAGTTGACTTCCGAGAACAGGACGACGCGGATGCGGTCCATGGGTCGGGAAACCTCTCTGTGTCTGGCTGTGCGGGGCAGGGACGTTCGGGGTGGCGCGGGCCGGCCTGGAAGGGTCGGTGGCGCGGGCCGGCCTAGAAGAACGGGCTCGTCGACTTCCCGCCCAGCAGCACGTTGCCGGTGAGCTGGAGGATCGAGTCCTGGGCGACGGCGTGCTGGTTCATCGTCCAGGCGTCGCGCAGCCAGCGGTCCAGCGGCGAGGGCTTGTAGACGGAGGAGCCGCCGACCAGGTCGAACAGGGTCTGCACGATGTCGCGGGCGGTGCGGAAGGCGTGCCGGCGGGCGATGGCGGTGGCCACCCTGGCGTCGTCGGTCAGCTCGGCGCCGCCGGTCAGCGCGTCCCACTGGCGCTCCAGGCTCGCGTACACGCCGGAGCGGGCGGCCAGCAGCTCGCCCTCCAGGCGGGCGATGGTGCTCTGGACGCGGTGGTCCTGCGCCCACGGGGTGCCGGTCTCCCGGTCGGTGCGGTGGGCGGCCAGCTCCCGCACGTGGTCCAGCGCGGCGCGGGCCATGCCGAGCGGGATGCCGGACATCTTGCGCAGGATGGTGTCGGGGCTGGCGTGCAGCGGGCCGGTGCGGCGCGGGTCGGAGAAGCTGAAGGAGCGCTCCTCGGGGACGAACAGGTCCTCGCAGGAGTAGTCCTGGCTGCCGGAGCCGGCCAGGCCGGTGGTGTGCCAGGTGTCGTGGAAGGTGTAGGCCGCCGGCTTGGAGACCAGCACCCGCCAGTGGGTGGGCTCGCCGCTGACCGGGTCGGGCTCGGGGGTGCCGTCCTCGTCGACGATCAGGCAGCCGGCGCCGAGCCAGTCGCAGTGGGCCGAGCCGGAGCCGAACTTCCAGCGGCCGGTGAGGCGGTAGCCGCCCTCGACGCGCACGGCGCGGCCCTGCGGGTAGATCCAGCCGGAGTTGGCGAGGTCGAGGGTCGGGTACATCTCGCGGGCCACGTCGTCGTCGAGGTAGCCGGAGTAGATGCCGGAGTCCATGCCGATCATGGCGCACCACGCGGTGGAGGCGTCGCCGGTGGCGAGGATCTCGATCAGTTCGCACTGCTGCATCGAGGTGAGCTCGGGGCCGCCCCAGGTCTTGGGCATGGCGGCGCGGAAGACGCCGCCGTCGCGCAGCAGGTCGACGATGTCGGCGGGCAGGGTGCGGTTCTGCTCGATGCGGGCGCCGGCCTCGCGCAGCTGCGGGACGAGGGTGCGGGCGTGCGCGAGGATCGCCTCGGCGGTGTCGGGGACGACGGTGGTGGTCACGGTGGTGCTCATCGTGGAGGTCCTTCGGGAGTTGACGGTGATCAGAGGTAACGGCCGGGCGCGAACGTGCCGTTGGGGTCGACGAGGCGCGCGACGTCCAGGACCAGCGCGGCGTTCTCGGCGTCCGGGGCGTGCTCGCGGCCCCAGCCGCCGTGCGCGGAGTCCAGCCGGTACGGCGCCCAGCCGGCCGCGGCGAAGAGCGCGTAGGCCCGGTCGAGCGCGCGGTGCGCGGCCTCGGCCTGGGTGGCCCGGTCGAACGGGAAGGAGACGACGAGGTCGATGACGTCGGCGTCGAGGGCGTTGACGGTGGCGCCGGGGCGGATCCCGGTCTCCTCGTGCACGGTGTCGAGGAGGGCCAGGGCGCGGGCGGTGTCGGCGCCGGTGAAGGGGATCAGCGGCAGGAAGAAGATCCAGCCCTTGCCCTCGGCGTCGACGAGGTCGGCGCGGGTGCCGGTGGCGGAGGCGAGCATGTCCTCGTTGAACTCCACCGAGCCGGAGTACGCGGCCTGGACGACCTTGGACACGGTGTCGTCCGCGGCCGGCTCCTCCCCCGCCGCGATCCGGCCGAACAGGCCCGCGGCACGGGCCTCTTCGACCAGCGCCCCGGCGAGCGCGTCGAGCGTGCCGGCGGTGGCGTCCACGCACACGTGGGCGAGGTAGCCGTGGCCGCCCTCGCCGCCGTAGGTGGCGGTGGAAGCGGTGTCGTAGATCTTCACGACGCCCGACACCACGTTCCCGGCCCGCCAGCGGCGGATGAGGTCCACGGCCGCGGGCAGCTCCTCCCGGCCGAAGGAGAGCCGGACCACGCGCTGCGCCTCGGGGCGCGGCAGCAGCCGGACGACAGCGGCGGTGATCACGGCGAGCGGCGACTGGGTGAACAGGTGCAGCGTGCTCGGCCCCAGGCCGTACGGGTTGACGGCTCGTCCGGCGGAGGTGCCGGGCCACCAGCCGGTGCGCACCAGGCGGCCGTCGGGGAGCACCGCTTCGAGGCCGAGGAGGTCCTCGGTGCGCTGGCGGCGCAGGCCCACGCCCCGGTCGACGAGGTTGCCGAGCAGCGAGGTGTGGCCGGAGGAGGCGGTGACGTTGAGCATCCGGGCGGTGCCGGCGAGCCGGGCGGCGAGGACGGCCTGGGTGACGCCCGGCTCGACGACCGCGTAGCCGGCCTCGACGTCGAGGTCGCGGACGGCGTCGAGGCGGTCGAGTTCGAGGCGGACCACCGGGCCGACGGCCGGTTCCTTGGAGCCCAGGCCCCAGTTGCGGCCGGTGGAGACGGCGTGCAGGCCGGGCAGGCCGGCCCGGGCGCCGCCGTGCTCGTCGAAGGCGCGGACGACGGACCGCACCTCCTCGGCGCTGCCCGGGCGCAGGACGGCGTTCAGGGCGCGGGCGGCGAAGGCGGAGACGTTGGCCTCGGCCGGCAGGAGCGCGGCCGGGTCCGCGGAGCGGACGACGTGGTCGGGTCCGATGGCGGCGGCGACGGTGTCCAGGACCGCTTCGAGCGCGGTGCGGGAGGCGGTTTCGGGCATGGCTGGTCCTCGGAAGGTGCGTGCGCGGGCACGGAGGGGTGACGGAGAGGAGGGGGAAGGGCTCAGGCCGCGGGCTTGGTCGGGGCGGCGCCGCCCAGGTAGACGGCGACGGGCCGGCCGGGGCGGTCCCAGGACAGGTGCGCCAGCACCCGCAGGGTGCGGGGCGGGGCTCCGGCGAAGGCGGCGTCCTGCGCGCAGAGGGCGGGCAGGTCCCAGCCGGCCTCGTGCAGGACGAGCGCGGGATTGGTGGCGGTGAGGTCCGGGGTCATGGTGAACACGAGGCTCACCAGGTCCGCCCGGTCGAGGTGGTTGGCGGCCAGCAGGCCGGCGAGCAGGTCCTCGGTGGCGCGGGTGAGGGCGGGCACGGTGTCGGCGGGCACGGCGATGCCGCCGCGGACGGCGAGCGTACGGATCGTGCGGGTCGTACGGGTCGCGCCGGTCCTACGGGTCGCGCCGGTCGTACGGGTCGCGCCGGTCGTACGGATCATGCGAATCGTACGGATCGTGCCGGGAATGCCCTCGCCCTCGGCCGGGCTCAACTCCCGTCCGCGGAAGCGGAGGTGAAGCGCCCCTGGTGGAAGACCAGGGCGTCCTGCGGCTCCTCGGTACAGGTGGCGTGCAGCACCCGGGCGAGGAACAGGTCGTGGTCGCCGCCGGGGAAGGTGTCCTCGACCTCGCAGGCCAGCGAGGCCAGGGCGCCTGGGAGCACGTCGTGCCCCTCGGCAGTGCGGTCGAGGTAGGCGCCCAGACCGGGCCCGGCGGGCTTCTCCCGGGAGGCGAACAGCTTGGCCACGTCGCCCTGGTGGGCGGCGAGCAGGTGGATGCCGAGCCGGCGGCTGGCGGTGATCACGGGGTGCGCGCGGGCGGTCCGCATGACCGAGACCAGGACGCGCGGCGGGTCGAGCGAGATCGAGGTGAAGGAATTGACCGTCATGGCGACGGCGGTGTCCTCGCGGCCGCTGCTGAGGACGGTGACCCCAGTGGGATAGCGGCGCATGACGTCCCGCAGGTCCGCGGACTGTCCGCGGGCACGGGTGATGGACGGTGAAGGCATGACTCCCCCTTCGCACGGTAGTGCGAATCTTGTTGCTGCCTAAACGCTAGCGCGACTTGTGAACGCTGATAGCTTTTCTAACATAGATCTCGCCACGTTGGTCAAGCGCCGGTCAAGCGCGACCACCCCGAAGAACCGCTTCGACGAGGGAGAACCGTGACCTCTTCACCTGCCCGAAACGCCCAAGCCGCACTCCGTTCACGCCACTTGGCGATGCTGGCACTCGGCGGGGTGATCGGCGCCGGGCTGTTCGTCGGCTCCGGCGCCGGGCTCGCGGCAGCCGGTCCGGCCGTGCTGGTCTCCTACCTGCTGGCCGCCGTGCTAGCGCTCGCGGTCATGCGCATGCTCGGCGAACTCGCCGCCGCACTACCGGAGTCGGGCTCCTTCTCGGTCTACGCGCGTCGCGCGCTGGGACCGTGGGCCGGCTTCACCACCGGCTGGCTGTACACCTGGGTGACCGCCGTGGCCATCGCCGTCGAGGCCCTGGCGGCTGCGGCGATCCTGCACGCGTGGTGGCCGGCCGTCCCCTCCTGGGCGTTCGCCCTCGCCGCGATGACGCTCTTCACCACCGTCAACACCACCGACGTCCGGACCTTCGGCGAGGCCGAGTTCTGGTTCGCCTCGCTCAAGGTCCTCGCGATCGTCGCGTTCATCGCCCTCGGCGCCGCCGCCCTCCTCGGCGTGCTGCCCGGCGCCGGCTCACCGGGCCTCTCCCACCTCACCGGTGACGGCGGGTTCGCCCCCAACGGCCTGTCCGGGATCGTCACGGCGCTGCTCGGCGTCGTCTTCGCGTTCGGCGGCATGGAGGTCATCGGCATGGCCGCCGCCGAGTCCCGGGACCCGGGCCGCAGCATCCGCACCGCGGTGCGCTCCGCGATCTGGCGGATCGCCCTGTTCTACCTGGGCTCGGTGGCCGTCCTGGTCCTGCTGCTGCCGTGGCGCGACGCCCGCCCCGACGAGAGCCCGTACGTCGCCGCGCTCGGCCGGCTCGGCATCCCGCACGCCGGCGTCGTCACCCAGGCCGTGATCGTCGTGGCCCTGCTCTCGGCCCTCAACGCGAACCTGTACGGCACCTCGCGCATGCTGCACTCCCTCGCCGAACGCGGCGACGCCCCGGGCGCGTTGGCCCGCCGCACCCGGCGGGGCGTACCGGCCCGCGCGGTGGCCGCCGCCTCCGCCGTCGGCTTCGCCGCCGTCGTCCCCGAGGCGCTCTCCCCCGGCACGGCCCTGCCGCTGCTCGCGAAGGCGATGGGCGCGGCGATGCTCTTCATGTGGCTGGCGGTCGCCTGCTCGCACCTGGTCCTGCGCCGCTCCCTCGAAGCCGCCGGCCGGCTCCCGCTCCGCACCCGGGGCTTCCCCGCCACGACCCGCGCGGTCATCGCCGCGATCGCGGCCCTGATGCTGCTGATGACGGCCTCGGCCGGGACCCGCCCCCAACTCCTGACCTCCGCAGCCCTCACAGCCGCCCTGGCCCTCACCGGCGCGGCCCTCTCCCGCCGCCGCGCCCAGTCCCAGGCCCCGGCAGCAACAGCAACAGCAACAGCAACAGCAACAGCAACAGCAACAGCGGAGACCCGCGCCACTCCGTAACGCGTCGCCCAGTGACAAGTCGCCCACGAGCAAAGGCGGGCGGACCCCCGACCAGGGGTCCGCCCGCCCGCGAGCTGCCGGACGACTACTCCACCGTCACGCTCTTCGCCAGGTTGCGCGGCTTGTCGACGTCGCGGCCGAGGGCCACCGCCGCGTGGTAGGCGAGGAGCTGGAGCGGGATGTTGAGGAGCAGCGGGTCGAGCTCGGGCTCGCTCTTGGGGACGAGGATGCAGTGGTCGGCGAGCTTGTCCTCGGGGCGCCGGTGGGCGACCGCGATGACGCGGCCGGAGCGGGCCTTGATCTCGCCGAGGGTGGTGAGGTTCTTGTCGAGGAGCTCGTCGTCCGGGACGAGGGCGACGGTCGGCAGCTCGGGGCTGATCAGCGCCAGCGGGCCGTGCTTCAGCTCGCTCGCCGGATAGGCCTCGGCGTGGACGTACGAGATCTCCTTGAGCTTCTGCGCGCCCTCGCGCGCCACCGGGTAGCCGCGGACCCGGCCGATGAACATCATCCCGGCCGACTTGGCGTACTCGGCGGCGAGTTCGGCGATCGCGTCGCTCTGGTCGAGCACCTCGCGGATCTGGTCCGGCAGCGCCTTGAGCGCGGAGACGATGCGCCGGCCGTCGGCGGGCGAGAGGTCGTGGATGCGACCGAAGTGCAGGGCCAGCAGCGCGAAGGCGACGACCGTCGAGGTGAAGGCCTTGGTCGAGGCGACCGAGATCTCCGGCCCCGCGTGCAGGTAGATGCCGCCGTCGCACTCGCGGGCGATCGCGCTGCCGACGGTGTTGACGACGCCGAGGACGCGGCCGCCCTTGCGCTTGATCTCCTGGACGGCGGCCAGCGTGTCGTAGGTCTCGCCGGACTGGCTGACGGCCACGTACAGGGTGTCGGCCTCGATCACCGGGTTGCGGTAGCGGAACTCGGAGGCGGGCTCGCTGTGCGCGGGGACGCGGGAGAGCTCCTCGATCAGCTGGGCGCCCATCTCGCCGGCGTAGTAGGCGGAGCCGCAGCCGAGGATCTTGACCCGGCGGATCTCGCGCAGTTCGCGGGCGTCGAGGTTGAGGCCGCCGAGGTGGGCGGTGGCGAAGCGCTCGTCGAGGCGGCCGCCGAGGGTGCGCTCGACGGAGCCGGGCTGCTCGTGGATCTCCTTGAGCAGGAAGTGCTCGAAGCCGCCGGTGTCGTAGGAGTCGATCTCCCAGTCGACGGTGGACGGCTGGCGGTGGGTGGTGCGGGCGTCCTCGGTGAAGGTGCGGAAGCCGTCCGCTCGGACGACGGCGAGCTCGCCGTCCTCCAGGTGCACGACCTGGCGGGTGTAGCGGACGAGGGCGGAGACGTCGGAGGCGGCGAACATCTCCTTCTCGCCGATGCCGAGGACGATCGGGCTGCCGTTGCGGGCGACGACGATGCGGTCGGGCTGCTCGGCGTCCAGGACGGCGATGCCGTAGGTGCCGACGACCTTGCCGAGGGCGGCGCGGACGGCCTCCTCCAGCTCGACGCCCTCGGCGGCGTGCGCGGCGATGAGGTGGGAGAGCACCTCGGTGTCGGTCTCGGAGCGGAAGACGGCGCCGTCGGCGGTGAGCCGGGCGCGCAGCTCGTCGGCGTTCTCGATGATGCCGTTGTGGACGACGGCGATGCGCTCGGCGTTGTCGAAGTGCGGGTGGGCGTTCTCGTCGCTGGGGACGCCGTGGGTGGCCCAGCGGGTGTGGCCGATGCCGGTGGTGCCCTTGAAGCGGGCGGGGACGGCGGCGGCGAGGTCGGCGACCCGGCCCTTGACCTTGCGGAGCTTGATGCCGCCGGTGCGGCCGGCGACGGCGACACCGGCCGAGTCGTAGCCGCGGTACTCCAGCCGGGCGAGGCCTTCGAGCAGGAAGGGGGTCGCGTCCTTGGGGCCGATGTAGGCCACGATTCCGCACATGACGGGCTCCTCCATGGAGTTGGTGTCGGCTCAGCCGTAGACGATGCGGCGCAGCTGGCGCGCCGAGAGCTCCGGTGCCGCGACGCGGCGGGCCGGGAGCTCCTCGGCGAGCCGGGCGAAGATCCGTTCGTTGGTCAGTCCCCGCGCCTGGAGCTCACCGTGGCGGCGGCGGACGTACTCCTCGGTGGTCTCGGAGAAGTACGCCAGGACCTCCGCCACGACCCGCGCCGCCTCCCGGGGCCCGAGGGGGCTGGTCCGGGTGAGGTGGGCGACGAGGTCGTCATGAGGGTGGGGTGAGCTCGGCACGGAGGAAGACATTAGGCGGACGACGACCCGGAAGCCAAAGTTTCTGCCCGGAATCGGGCAGACATTCCGACTTTCGGCCCAGGCAACCATGCGGAACCCTTCCCTTCACCTTTTCGACACACCCTTGTCGCTCACCCGGACGCCACGTAGCGTGACCCTCTCCACACGTAGCGGAAGACCGGAGGCTTGCTGATGTGCGGCATCACCGGATGGGTCGCCTTCGACCGCGACCTCACCGCCGACCGGAACGACCAGCGCGAAACCGCCCGCAGCGTCCTCGACGCCATGACGGCCACCCAGATCTGCCGCGGTCCGGACGCGGGCGGGGTGCACCTGGAGCGCCACGCCGCGATCGGGCACCGCCGCCTCGCGGTGATCGACGTCGAGGGCGGCGTCCAGCCGATGACCGTCGAGCACGACGGCCGGCTGCTGGCCGCCCTCACCTACAGCGGCGAGGTCTACAACCACGACGAGCTCCGCGCGGAGCTGCGGGCGGCCGGCCACCGCTTCCGCACCCGCAGCGACACCGAGGTCGTGCTGCGCGCCTACCTGGAGTGGGGCGAGCACCTGGCCGAGCGCCTGAACGGCATGTTCGCCTTCGCGATCTGGGACGCCCGGCACGAGGAGCTGCTGCTGGTGCGCGACCGCATGGGCGTCAAGCCGCTGCACTACCACGCCACGGCGGACGGCGTGGTGTTCGGCTCCGAGGTGAAGTCCCTGCTCGCCCACCCGTCCGTCCGGCCGGTCGTGGACCTCGACGGGCTGCGCGAGATCCTCGCCTTCTGCCGCACCCCGGGCATCACCCCCTACCGCGGCATCGCCGAGGTCCGCCCCGGCCACGTCGTCCGCGTGCGCCGCGAGGGGATCACCGTGCGCCGCTACTGGGCGCTGGAGGCGCGCGAGCACACCCACAACCTGGACACCACCGTCGCGACCGTCCGCGCCCTGCTCGACGACATCGTGCACCGCCAGCTCGACTCCGACGTACCGCTGTGCTCCCTGCTGTCCGGCGGCCTGGACTCCAGCGCCGTCACCGCCCTGGCGGCGGGCGTGCTGAGCCGGGCCGGCGCCGGCCCGATCCGCTCCTTCTCCGTCGACTTCGCCGGCCAGAGCGAGAACTTCCACGCCGACGCGATCCGGTCCACGCCGGACGGCCCGTACGCCCGCATGCTGGCCGAGCACGTCGGCGCCGACCACAACGTCATAGAACTGGACGCCGCCGACCTCACCGACCCCGCCCAGCGCGCCACCGTCCTGCGCGCCCGGGACCTGCCCGGCGGCTTCGCCGACATGGACGTCTCGCTCCTGCTGCTCTTCCGCGGCGTGCGCCGGCAGTCCACCGTCGCCCTGTCCGGCGAGTCCGCCGACGAGCTCTTCGGCGGCTACCCCTGGTTCCACGACCCCGACGCGATAGCCGCCGACGACTTCCCGTGGGCGCCCTACATCGAGCGCGGCCTCGCCGGCCCGGGCGCCGGCATGCGCGAGCAGCTGCTCGACGCCGACCTCCTGCGCAAGCTCGACCTGGCCGGCTACCGCCGCGCCCGCTACCGCGAGGCGCTCGCCGAGGTGCCGCACCTGCCCGGCGCGAGCCCGCTGGAACGCCGGATGCGCGAGGTCTCCTACCTCAACCTGACCCGCTTCGTGTGCCTGCTCCTCGACCGCAAGGACCGGATGAGCATGGCCAACGGGCTGGAGGTGCGGGTGCCGTTCTGCGACCACCGGCTCGTCCAGTACGTCTTCAACACGCCGTGGGCGATGAAGAGCTTCGACGGCCGGGAGAAGAGCCTCCTGCGCGCCGCCGTCCGGGACGTGCTGCCGGACGAGATCGCCGACCGGGTGAAGAGCCCGTACCCCGTCACCGCCGACCCGCACTACCCGGCGCTGCTGCTCGCCGAACTCGCCGAACTCGCCGCCGAGGGCAAGTCCCCGGTGCTCGGCCTGCTCGACCGGCGGCGGCTGAACGACGCGCTCGCCCCCGGGACCGACCCGCAGTCGGTGCGGCTCGGCGTCGACCTCGCGCTGGACCTCGCCACCTGGCTGACGGAGTACCAGGTGTCGCTGGAGATCTGAGCGTTCCCTCCCCCGCGCGGCGCAGCGGAGCCCCCGGGCCGGCTGCGCCGTCGGGGCGGGCCCCGGCGGCCCCACGGGACCGTCCCGCGCGGGGCGGGGACCGGACGGTGCGGTAGCGTCGCCGACACTCCCGGATGGCGGGCGAAAACGCGGACTGCGGCCGCTTCGCGCGTCAGGATGGGAGCGAACCGTCCGCACTCGATCCGCCGGGGGATCCCGTCATGCAACCGCGAGCGTTCGCGATTCTCACCGCCCTGCTGCTCGGCGTCCTCGGCCTGGGCTCGGTGGCCGTCACCGACTGGTCGCCGGCGAGGGCGAACGCGGCGACCGCCCAGGTCGCCGCCACCGCCGCCTCGCCCGACGGCACCCCCGCCGCGAGCGCCACCCCGACCGGCGACCCGGCGGTCTGGACCCGCTCGACGCTGCGCAACAAGATGATGGCCGAGATGGACGCCACCGACCCCGGCGTCGCCCTCGCCGACCTCGACAAGATCACCAAGGAGAAGCCGTACACCGTGCGCTTCTGCCACCCGATCGCGCACGAGCTCGGGCACGCGGCCGTCAAGCGGTTCAACGCCGACTTCCAGAAGGTCATCTCCTTCCCGCACGAGACCTGCGCGGCCGGCTACCTGCACGGCGCCGTCGAGGAGATGCTGAACGCCTCCACCCAGCCCGAGGTGGACCTGCTCAAGCTGTGCGCTCCCAAGAACAGCGGCCCGTGCATCCACGGCGTCGGCCACGGCACGATGTTCGTCGCCAAGCAGGACGTGGCCAAGGCCCGCGACCTGTGCAACAAGTTCACCACCGACCAGAACCGGATCCGCTGCTCCGAGGGCCTGTTCATGCAGCTCTTCGGCCCGGACGAGGAGGACGAGCAGGCCAAGGCCAACCTGCCCACCGACAAGCTCGCCCAGGACCCGCTCTACCCGTGCAAGGACCAGCCGTCGCTGTTCCAGTCCGCGTGCTACTTCTACGCGCCGACCTTCTACCTCTCCTCGCACGACTACCCGAACCACCCCGAGGTGTACGCCGACGCCCTCAAGTGGTGCCTCAACGGCAAGGCGAGCGGCGGGGCCGTCGACTGCAGCCGGGGCGTCGGCTCGCGGACGATGAAGTACAACCTCGACCGCGAGGACTGGGCCGCCCAGCAGTGCGCGACGGCCGCCGACGGCTGGCAGCGCAAGGCCTGCGCGGAGGGCCTGGTCAGCTACTACACGGTGAACTACACCGACGGCGGCGCGGCCGGACGGCTCTGCGCCAAGATCACCAACAAGGAGATGCAGGGCTACTGCCGCTCCGCGAGCGGGCTCTCCGCCTCGCTGGACTGAGCCCGCCGTCCCGGTCGACGGGCCCGCGCCGCACGGCGCGGGCCCTTTCCGTACCATCGGCTGATCACCCGGTGCGCCGAGGACGCCGCGCCCCCTCCGCACCGCTGGAGCACGCCGCATGGCAACCGACGACTTCCGCACCGCCGCCCACGCCACCGCCGACCTCGTCTCCGACCACCTCGCCGAGCTGCCCGGCCGCCCCGTCTGGCAGCCCATGGACGACGCGGCCCGCAGCGCCCTCCTCGACGCCCCGCTGCCCGCCGACGGCCGCCCGCTCGCCGAGCTCGTCGAGGCCATCGGCCGGGACGTCCTACCCCACCCCATGGGCAACGGCAGCCCGCGCTTCTTCGGCTGGGTCAACTCCGCCCCCGCCGCCGCCGGCGTCCTCGCCACCCTCGCCGCCTCCGCCATGAACCCCAGCTCCGCCGGGGGCGACCACGCCGACGTCCACCTGGAGCGCGCCGTCGTCCGCTGGATCGCCGAACTCGTCGGCTTCCCGCACCCGGCCGGCGGCGGCCTGCTCACCTCCGGCACCTCGATGGCCACGATCGTCTGCCTCGCCGCCGCCCGGAACCGCGCCGCCCGGCGGGCCGGATGGGACGTCCGCGAGGACGGCCTCGCCGGAATGCCCCCGCTGGTCGGCTACGTCACCGGCGAGACGCACTCCTGCGTCCGCAAGGCCGCCGAGCTCCTCGGCCTCGGCAGCAGGCACCTGCGCACCGTCGCCACCGGCCCGGACGGCCGCCTCGACACCGCCGACCTGCGCGCCGCGATCGAGCGCGACCGCGCCGCCGGGCTGCTGCCCTTCCTCGTCGTCGCCTCGGCCGGCACCGTCGGCACCGGCGCCGTCGACGCCTTCGGCCCGATCGCCGACCTGTGCGCCGAGCAGGAGCTGTGGCTGCACGTCGACGGCGCGTACGGCGCCTTCGGCGTCCTCGACCCCGCCATCGCCCACCGCTACGCCGGACTGGAGCGCGCCGACTCGCTCGCCCTCGACCCGCACAAGTGGCTCGGCGTGCCGGTCGACTGCGGCTGCGCGCTGGTCCGCGACACCGACGAGCTGCGCGGCACCTTCAGCCTCGTCCCGTCCTACCTGCGCGACGAGGCCGCGGGCGAGCTCGGCTGGTTCTCCGAGTACGGCACCGAGCAGACCCGCCCGTTCCGCGCGCTCAAGGTGTGGGCGACCATCGCCCACAAGGGCCGCGCGGGCCTCTCCCGCGACATCGCGCGGTGCACCGCGCTCGCCCGCCGGCTCGGCGAACTGGTCGAGGCCCACGACGAGTTCGAGCTGCTGGCCGAGGTGCAGACCTCGATCGTCGCCTTCCGCCACCGCCCCGCCGGGCTGGCCGGCGCCGACCTCGACGCGCTCAACCGCGAGCTGCCCGTCGCCGTGCAGCGCCGTGGCAAGGTCTTCGTCACCGGCGCCCGCCTGGACGGGACGGAGATGCTGCGCGCCTGCCTCCTGAACGCCGACACGACGGAGGCGGACCTGGAACTCCTCCTCGCCGAGGTGGCGACGGCCGCGGCGGACCTCCGGAAGTAACGCCCGGGCCGATACCTTAACCCGCAGGTCACGGGAGGTTCGTGGACGGGAAACACCACACGGGGACAGTGGTGCCATGGAGCACACGGAGCACACCACGACAGCCGTCCACACCTCCGCAACGCCCACCCCCTCCCGCACCCGGACCCGCACCCACCGCTGGCGCCGCGACACCGTCGAGCTCGCCGCCGTCTTCGTCTCCGTCACGGCGGCCGACCTCGTCGCCAAGGTCGTCGTGAAGGGCCACGACGGTCCGGTGCTGCTCGCCGCCTCGGCGGTGGCCCTGCTGGCCACGACGCTGTTCCACACGTGGTGGTCCCACCGGCAGCACCTGCACGGCCCGCCGCCGCCCCCCGCCACCGAGATCGCCCCGACCGCCCTCTGGCGGGTCCGCGCCACCGTCGAGGACTCCCCCGCCGGCCTGGCCCGCGTGTGCACCGCGTTCGCCGAACAGCAGGTCATGATCGTCTCGATGCAGTCGCACCCGCTCCCCCGCGGCGCCGTCGACGAGTTCTTCCTCCGCGCCCCGCACGCCCTCTCCGGCACCGACCTGGCCGCCCTCGTGACCACCGGCGGCCACGACCTCCTGGACGCACCGACCCGCATCGTGTGAGCGGAAGCCGGAGAGGGCCCGCGGGGCCCCGGGCTCAGCCGTTGTCGGGCTGGACCACGCAGACGGCGTTGCCGAGCATCGAGCCGAAGCCGCCGAGGAGGGAGCCGGTCACGGACTTGCAGGCAGCAGCCTCCTGCGGGGTCTTGGGGCCGTGGTTGCTGCTGTCGGCGGCGGCGGGCTGGGCGAGGGCGAGCAGCAGGGCGCAGCCGGCCATGGCGAACACGGTCTTCTTCAACGACATGGAGAAGCCCCTTCGGGGTCGAGGTGGGTTCGGCGGGGAGCCGAGCCATCCCTATCCGAAGGGGCTTCCTCGCTCACGGATCCTGGGCCATCCGTGAGCGTGTCCGCGTCAGTGCCCACGCGCCATCCGCTCCAGCGCCCGGATCGCGGCGGCCAGTTCGACCACGCCGTGCTCCTTGAGGACGCCGTAGTGGTCGGCGGTCAGGTCGACCACGGTGGGCGGGGCGGCGCAGTAGCCGGAGCTGCCCTCGATGAAGGAGTAGTCGTCGCCGGTGGCCTTGAAAATCGTCACCGGGACGTCCAGCCGGCGCTCGGCGAGCTCGCGGAAGCTGTACTCGAACTCGTAGGTCTCGCCGACGATCCGGACGATCCGGCGGACCACCTCCTCCTCCAGGGTGGGGAGCAGCCGGCGGATCGAGGTGACGAAGGTGTCCTCGTCGGCGGTCTCGGTCAGGCAGCGCTCCAGCTCCGGACCGCTGATCCGGCCGGTGAACACCCCGAACAGGATGGTCACGTAGGCCGGGTTGGCGTACGAGGCCTCGCGGCCCCACGTGCGGCCGTCGGCCCGGCGCACCTCCGGGTTGCCGGGGCAGATCAGCAGCAGGTTCTCGACCCGCCGGCCGGCCTGTTCCAGCTGCCAGGCGGCCTCGAAGGCGACCCGGGCGCCGAAGGAGAAGCCCCACAGCGTGTACGGGCCCTCGGGCTGCACGCGGCGCAGTTCGGCGACGTCGGCGGCGGCCATCTCGCGGATGGTCGGGTACGGCGTCTCGCCCGCGTTGATGCCGTGCGCCTGGATGCCGTAGAAGGCGCGTCCGTCACTCGCCTCGCGGCCGAGCAGGCGCAGGTTCATCGGGTAGCCGCCGAGGCCGGGCCAGCAGAACACCGGTCGCTCGGGGGTGCCGGGGTGCAGCGGGACGAGCCGTGAGGAGGCCGCGGAGCCGGCGCCGGCCGACGCGTCCGCGATGCGGGCGGCGAGGTCGGCGAGCTTCGGGCACTCGAAGACGACCTGGAGCGGCAGGGCGGTGCCGAACGCGCGGTTGATGCGGTTGACCAGGGCGACGGCGATCAGCGAGTTGCCGCCGGCGGCGAAGAACTCGTCGGCCGTCGAGACCGTGGCCGGGTCCTCGTACCTGAGTGCCTCTCCCCAGGCCTCGGCGAGCCACCGCTCCTGCGGGGTGGCGGGGGCGACGTACTCGCCGCGGACGTCGGCGTCGCGGACGGTGTCCGAGGCGGCGAGCGCCTTGAGGTCGACCTTGCCGTTGGCGGTCAGCGGCAGGGCGTCCAGCACGAGGACGCGGTTGGGGAGCATGTAGTCGGGCAGCAGGTTGGCGAGTTCGTCCTTGATGATCTCGGCCGGTCCCTTCATGTGGACGGTGTCCTCGTGCATGCCCTCGCTGCGGACCTGCTCCTCGCTCACCTTGCCGCCGAGGAAGAAGTACGACGGGCCGGTGGGGATCCCCGCGGCGCCGAGGATCTCGTCGAAGCGGCGCGAAGCGGGCAGCGGGTGGCCGGACTTGGAGCTGTAGCCGGAGGACATGAAGCCGAAGGACAGGCCGTTGCGCTGGAGGTGGTGCAGCTTGGTGCCCAGGGCGACGTACTGCAGCCACTCCTCGCCGGCCCGGCTGACGGCGGTGATGCCGAAGGCCGAGCGGGCGTAGACGGCCTGGTTGATCGCGATGACGTGGCGGGACTGCACGACGTCGTCCGAGACGCGGGTCAGCTCGCCGCCGGCGTGGCGGTACAGGCCGGCCGGCAGGCCCTCGACGCGGTCCTCGTGGGCCTGGACGTACACCTCGGTCGGGTCGGCCTGCGGCGTGCCGTCGCCGCGGACGACGGCGAAGCTGCCCAGGTAGTGGTCCTCGTCGGCGACGTCCAGCCGGTCCTTGACCGCCGGGTGGAAGCCGAGCGGGCGGACGTCCAGACCGTACTCGGGCAGCACCTCCTCGAAGACGCCCAGCATGTGGCCGGTCTCGAACTCCAGCACCTCGCGGATGTTGTTGGTGTAGACGGGGGCGATGGCGCCGGTCTTGCCGGAGAAGTGCAGCGTCAGGTAGGGGTCCTGGCGCTCCTCGGCGTCGCCGACGCGTATGAGGCTGTGCTCGACGGGGTGGTAGTAGTACAGGCCGGCCCCGAGCCCGTCGAGGCCGCCGGTCTCCAGGTAGAGCTGGGTCGCGTACAGCGCGCCGGGCGAGGCGTAGGCGTACTTGGGCAGCAGCCGCTCCTCGCTGTGGAACTGGCCGAACCAGCGCAGGACGCGGCCGAGTTCGGGCAGGCTCAGCAGCTCCAGGCCGCGCCCGAAGGCACCCGCGGGGCGCGGGGCGAGCAGCGCGGCGAGGTCGTCGCGGGTCACCCGGCCGCCCTCGTAGAAGCGGTAGGTCTTGCGGGCGAAGACCTCCCGGCGCTGCGCCGCGGTCCCACGGCGGCCGGGCAGGTCGACGTGCGGGCGGCCGGCGAGCTGCCCGAGGTCGCGCAGGCCGGGGTCGGAGAGCTGGGCCTTGACCTGGAGGCGCCCGGCCTTGGACTGGTGGTGGCGGCCGTGGTTGCCCTGGTCCATCAGGGCCGCCTCACGCGGATTCAGCTCGACGCAGGCGATCAGGTTCTGATGGCCGGTGCGCTCGTCGGCGGTGACGATCGCGGCCGAGCGGCGGACCCAGGTGTGCTCCTCGATCGCGCGGGCGATCTCGTCCAGCTCGACCCGGTAGCCGCGCAGCTTGACCTGGTTGTCGACGCGGCCGGCGAACTGGAGGGTGCCGTCCGGGTTCCAGTGCGCGAGGTCGCCGGTGCGGTAGAGCCGCTCGTGCGGGGTGAACGGGCAGGCGACGAAGCGCTCGGCGGTCAGCTCGGGGCGGTGCAGGTAGCCGCGGGCCAGCTGGACGCCGCCGATGTACAGCTCGCCGGTCTCCCCCTCGCCGACCGGGACCAGGTCGGCGTCGAGGACGTGGCACCGGGTGCCGTCGACCGGCCGGCCGATCGGCACCGCCCCGGCGCCTTCGCCGAGCGCGGCCGGGTCGACGACGTGCGCGGTCGCGTTGATCGTGCACTCGGTCGGCCCGTACAGGTTGACCAGGGTCGCCCACGGCAGGGCGGTCGTGAGGTCGCGGGCGAGGCGCAGCGAGAGCGCCTCGCCGCCGGAGAAGATCCCGGTCAGGCTGCGGCTGTCGGCGAAGCCGTCGGTGTCGAGCAGCGCCTGGAGCAGGGTCGGCACGCACTGCAGCGCGGTCACCCCGTGGCGGCGGACGGCGGCGACGAGCGCCTCCGGGTCGCGGTAGAGGCCGGGCGCGCCGGCGACCACGCGGGCGCCGACGGCCGGGGCGAGGATCTCCCACTGGGCGGCGTCGAAGCTCATCGGCGTCTTCTGCAGCACGGTGACGTCCTGGCCGAGGTGGCCGGCGCCGTGCATCCAGCGCAGCTGGGAGACGACGGAGCCGTGCTCGATCACGACGCCCTTGGGGCGGCCGGTGCTGCCGGAGGTGTAGATGACGTAGGCCAGGGACTCCGGCGCCGGGTGGGCGCCGTCGTCGGGACGGACGGCCGGGGCGTCCGCGAGCGTGACGACCTCGGTGCCGGCCGGGGCCAGCGCGGCCAGCCGCTCACGCAGGTGCTCCTGGGTGACGACGATCCGGGTGCGGCTGTCCTCGATCATGTAGCGCAGCCGGTCCTCGGGGTACTCGGGCGACAGCGGCAGGTAGCCGGCCCCGGCGTACAGGACGCCCCAGGCCCCGGTGACCAGCTCGGCCGACGGCTCGGTGAACAGGCCGACGGGGGTGTCGGCCCCGGCGCCCAGCCGGCGCAGGAGGCCGGCCAGGCGGCGGGCGTCCTCGCGCAGCTCCGGGAAGGTGAGGTCGCGGCCCTCGCCGACGACGGCCACCGAGGCGGGCCGGGTGCGCGCCTGGTGGTCGAGCAGGCCGGTGAGCGCGGTGGCGGCGGGGGCGCGCCGGGCGTGCGGCACGGCGGTGGTCGCGGTGGCGGGGACGGACGGGGTGGTACGCATGAGAGAGCCTTCGTTCGTGGACTGACACGCCCCGGCGCCCTGTGTTCGTCAGGAGCGCCGGACATGTCCACCACCGTCGGCCGCCCGTTGTCCCGGCCACATGAGGCACCGGTCTGGACCTCTGCCGGCTCCGTCCCGGCCCGACAGGGACCTTCTGCCGGATCCGTCCCGGCCCGACAGCGCCTTCCACCGGATCCGTCCCGGCCCGACAGCGCCTTCCACCCGGATCCGTCCCGGCCCGACAGCGCCTTCCGCCGGATCCGTCCCGGCCCGGTCACGGGCACGTCCCGGGTCCGTCCCGGACACTCGTGCGTTCACGATCGCGTAACCGCGCCGAAGCGCGGTGTCGGTAGCGTCGCCTCCATGACGGCATCGCACACGCGCTTCGAACGGCTCTGGACCCGGTCTTTCGGCAGGTCCGACCGGAGGTGCGCGGTGCCCGAGGGGCCCGGTGGCCGGGTGGCGCTCCTCGACGCCCCGCTCCGGGCCGCCCGGACGCACCCGGCGAAGGGCCGGCTGCACGCCCTCGTCGCGGAGGAGCCGCTCCCCGCCCGGCTGTCCCTGGCGGACGGGACCGCGCTGATCGTCCGCGCGGCCGGTCCGGCCGACAAGGCCGGGGCCCGGGCGATGCACCAGCGCTGCTCCCCCGCCTCGCTGCGACTGCGTTACCACGGGCCGGTCCGCGACTCCGACCGCCACCTGGACCACCTGCTGGACGGGCGGCACGGGCGCAGCCTCGCCGTGACGGCCGGGGACGGGCGGATCGTCGCCCTCGGGCACCTGATGTGGGACGACGGGGAGGCCGAGCTGGCCGTCCTGGTGGAGGACGGCTGGCAGCGGCGCGGGCTCGGACTGGCCCTGCTGCGCCGCCTGGCCGCGATGGCCCGGGCCGCCGGGATCGGCACCGTGTACGCGGTGACCCACGCCTCGAACGCGGGCCTGATCACGGCGATGCGCCGGCTGGCCGTGCCGCTGGACTTCCGCGCCGAGGACGGCACCCTCGTGATCACCGCCGCCCTGGCGGGCGCGGAGCCGGCGCCGCACCGTCCGGCCTGCTGATCATTTCTTCACCACATTCTCACCGGGAACCGTCCGGCCCTCCGGCGGCGTCCTCCTTCCCGCGGGAGCTCCGTCCGTACACCGCCCTTCCTGACGGCACGTCAGGCCGCCCGGGGCGGGCCCCGGGGGGCGCGTCGCAGCAGGCGGCGCGGGGTCCGGATCGTGGGGCCGGGTGACGGAGTCGGTAGGCTGGCCCCGTCCCCGCCGCCCGACGGCCCGTTAACCGGCCCCCGGGCGGTGCCGCAGCAAGGAGGAACCACTGAGCATGGCAGGCACCGAATCGGAGCCCACAGGCGCGCGCGACGCCTCCCTGCCGGCCCGCGCCAAGATCGCGGTCACCGCCGGCAAGGTCGCGGCCGCCGTGTCGCGCAAGGCCGGTCGCGGCAGCGGCTCGGTGATCGGCGGCAAGGTCGCCCTCAGGCTCGACCCCGACCTCCTCGCCACCCTCGCCGACCACCTCGACGTCGTGCTGGTCAGCGCCACCAACGGCAAGACCACGACCACCCGCCTGATCGCCGAGGCGCTGCGCGCCGCCGGCCCGGTGGTCTCCAACGCCCTCGGCGCCAACATGCCGGCCGGCATCACCTCCGCCCTGGCCGGCGGCTCGGACGCCCGCTTCGGCGTGATCGAGGTCGACGAGAAGTACCTGGCCGGGGTCGCCCGCGACACCCGCCCCAAGGCGATCGCCCTGCTCAACCTCTCCCGCGACCAGCTCGACCGGGCCGCCGAGACCCGGATGATGGCCGAGAAGTGGCGCGAGGGCCTCCAGGACACCGAGGCCGTGGTCATCGCCAACGCCGACGACCCGCTGGTGACCTGGGCCGCCTCCTCCTGCAAGAAGGTGGTCTGGGTGGCCGCCGGACAGGCCTGGAAGGAGGACGCCTGGTCCTGCCCCGCGTGCGGCGGCGTCATGCAGCGCCCCGGCGACGACTGGTTCTGCCAGGAGTGCGGCTTCCGGCGCCCCAACCCGCACTGGGCGCTCCAGGGCACCCACGTCATCGACCCGCAGCGCGGCGCCTGGCCGATCCAGCTCCAGCTGCCCGGCCGGGCCAACCTGGCCAACGCCACCAGCTCGGCCGCCGTCGCCGCCGTGTTCGGCGTCTCCCCGCAGGTCGCGCTGGAGCGGATGCGCTCGGTGACGGCCGTCGCCGGCCGCTACGACGTCGTCCAGTACCAGGGCCGCGACATCCGGCTGCTGCTCGCGAAGAACCCGGCCGGCTGGCTGGAGACCTTCTCGCTGATCGACGGCCCGCCCGCCCCGGTCATCCTCTCCGTCAACGCCCTCGACGCCGACGGCACCGACACTTCCTGGCTGTGGGACGTCGACTACGAGCGCCTCGCCGGGCACCCGGTCTTCGTGATGGGCCAGCGCAAGCTGGACCTGGCCGTCCGCCTGGAGGTCGCCGGACTGCAGTTCCACGTGGTGGACACGCTGGAGCAGGCCGTCCGGATGGCCCCGCCCGGCCGGATCGAGGCCATCGCCAACTACACCGCCTTCCAGCAGCTGCGGAAGGTCGTGGCCGGCTGATGCCGCGCCCCCACGCCCCTCTTTTCGTGACGGAAGGCCTTCGAGGATGAGTGAGAGCAGCCTGCGCGTGGTCTGGGTCTACCCGGACCTGCTCAGCACCTACGGCGACCGCGGCAACGCCCTGGTCGTGGAGCGCCGGGCCCGCCAGCGCCATCTCAACGTGACCCGGATCGACGTCCGCTCCGACCAGGCGGTCCCCACCAGCGGGGACATCTACCTGATCGGCGGCGGCGAGGACCGGCCGCAGCGCCTGGCCGCCGAGCGGCTGCGGGCCGACAGCGGCCTGGTGCGGGCCGCCGAGAACGGCGCGATCATCTTCGGCGTCTGCGCCGGCTTCCAGATCATGGGCCACGAGTTCGTCAACGACCTCGGCGAGCGCGAGCCGGGCCTCGGCCTGCTCGACGTCTGGACCACCCGCGGCGAGGGCGCCCGGTGCGTCGGCGACGTGCTCGCCGACGTCGACCCGCGGCTCGGCCTGCCGCAGCTGACCGGCTTCGAGAACCACCAGGGCGTCACCCACCTCGGCCAGGGCGTCCAGCCCTTCGCCAACGTCGCCGTCGGCCGGGGCAACGGCACCGGCGACGGCACCGAGGGCGCCTGGCGCGACACCGTCTTCGGCACCTACCTGCACGGCCCGGTGCTGGCCCGCAACCCCGCGGTCGCGGACATGCTGATCAAGCTGGCGCTGGACGTCAACGCCCTGCCGCCGGCCGACACCACCTGGTACGACGCGCTGCGCGCCGAACGCATCGCCGCCACGACGCGCCCCCAGTAAGGGCTTGTCTTCGGACTCCCGTCTGCCTGGCGACGCCTGGGCACGCGCCTCGCGGCGTTGTCGTCGGTCGCCTATGCTCCGCATGGACTTCCTCCTCCGCCTTGCGATGCGCGCACCCAGACGCCGCCAGGCCCGCCCTTACGGGCGGACGACGGGAGTCCGAAGACAAGCCCAGTACACCCGTACGCCCCAGCCGGGTGCCCGCCATGCGGTCACCCGGTCCACGGGCGGCCCGGAACGTACGACAATGGGGGCTGCCGGCTGCACACCCTCCTCGGCAGCAGGCTGCACTTCCACGCGGGGGCGCCGACGGCGCCGCTCCCGCGTCGGCTCCTGCCCGGCCGGACCAGGGGTCGTATGCTCGACACCACGGCCTTTTTCGGGCGTTCTGCCCGATTCGGCCGATCCTTCACCCCACGGTCAGCTCCCCGCCACCCCGGCGTGGGAACGCACCGCTACGGTGACGGCTCGTCGTCCCAGCCTGTAGTCCGGCCGTTCCTCGGTTCTGCTCGGGAGTTGCAAAGCTAATGCGTATCGGAGTGCTGACCAGCGGCGGTGACTGCCCCGGCCTGAACGCGGTGATCCGCTCCGTGGTCCACCGGGGGGTGGTCGACCACGGCGACGAGATCATCGGGTTCGAGGACGGGTGGCGCGGCTTCCTGGAGGGCCACCACCGCCCCCTCACCCTGGACTCGGTGAGCGGCATCCTCGCCCAGGGCGGCACGATCCTCGGTTCGTCGCGGGTGCAGCCCAGCCACCTGCGCGACGGCGTCGAGCGCGCCAAGAAGTACTGCTCGGACCTCGGCCTGGACGCCGTCATCCCGATCGGCGGCGAGGGCACCCTCAAGGCCGCCAAGCTGATGAGCGACGCGGGCCTGCCGATCGTCGGCGTGCCGAAGACCATCGACAACGACATCGCCGCCACCGACGTGACCTTCGGCTTCGACACCGCCGTCTCGGTCGCCACCGAGGCGCTGGACCGGCTGAAGACCACCGCCGAGTCGCACCAGCGGGTCATGGTCGTCGAGGTCATGGGCCGGCACACCGGCTGGATCGCCCTCAACGCGGGCATGGCGGCGGGCGCGCACGCGATCGTCGTCCCCGAGCGGCCGTTCCACATCGAGCAGCTGACCGCCGTCGTCCGCGAACGCTTCGACCGGCAGAAGAAGTTCGCCATCGTGGTCTGCGCCGAGGGCGCCAAGCCCGAGCCCGGCACCATGCACTGGGAGGAGGGCGTCAAGGACATCTACGGCCACGAGCGGTTCACCGGCATCGCGACCCAGCTCTCCCGCGAGCTGGAGCACCGGCTCGGCAAGGAGGCCCGTCCGGTGATCCTCGGCCACACCCAGCGCGGCGGCACCCCGACCGCCTACGACCGGGTGCTCGCCACCCGCTTCGGCTGGCACGCCGTCGAAGCCGTCCACAAGGGCGCGTTCGGGCACATCACGGCGCTGCAGGGCACCAACATCAACCTGGTGCCGCTCGCCGAGGCGGTCGCCGAGCTGAAGACCGTCCCGCAGGAGCGCTACCTGGAGGCCGAGACGGTCCTCTGACCTCGTCCTCCCGCTGCGGAGCCCCCGGGTCGCTCGCGACCCGGGGGCTCCCGCGCGTCCGGAGGACGCTCCGGAGGGCGCTCCGGCGGTGGCCCGGGTTGGCGTCCCCCGCCCGTGACCCCGGAGGTAGCCGGGCCCCGCCCCGGCTGCCGTTGCCGGTGGCGGGGGCGAGGGCCCGGACGATGTGGCGGGTTACGGGAGTTTCCACTGCTGGTTGGTGCCCCCGTTGCAGTCCCAGATCGCCAGCCGGGTGCCGTTGGCGGTGGCGAGGGCCGGGTCGTCGAGGCAGCGGCCGGACTGGGTGCTCTTGAGAGTGCCGTCCGGCTGGGGCGTCCACTGCTGGTTGGCGCCCGCGTTGCAGTCCCAGAGCTCGACCGGGGTTCCGTTGACGGTGGCGGCGCCGGTCACGTCGAGGCACTTGCCGCCGTGGGTGAGGGTGCCGTTGGACCAGGTCCACACCTGGGAGCCGCCGCCGTTGCAGTCCCAGAGCTGGACGGCGGTGCCGTTGGCGCTGGAATCGCCGTTGTCGTCGACGCACTTGCCGGGCAGCGCGGAGGTGATCGGGCCGGTGTGGGTGGTCGGGGTGCCCGGGGTGAGGGCGAAGTTGTCGAACTGGTCGGTCCGGTAGCCGGTCACGCCGAGGCCCGCCTGGCCGTTGGTGAAGCTGCCGTCGGTCGCGCTGCCCACCGTGACGCCGTCGACGGCGGCGGTGAGGGTGGTGTCCTGCATCGAGAGCGCGACGGTGTGCCAGCTGCCGGTGCCGGGGGCGGTGGTGGTGCCGCTCGCGAGGGTGGTGAAGTTCCAGCTGGTGTCGCTCTTGTCGATGGACCAGGCGCCGGTGTCGCTCACGCGCAGGTGGTAGGCGTTCAGGCCGTTGTTGTTGCGGCCCTGCTGGTTGACCCGGCCCAGGAGTTCGACGGTGCTCGACTGCTCGAAGAGGGTGTCGGCGGTGACCGTGTAGTTGGCCCAGCTGCCGTCGCCCATCATCGTGTACGGGGCGTCGTACGGCTCGTCGGTCCAGCGGATCGGCGTCGCCGGGGCCATCTGGCGCAGGCAGGTGCCGGTGCGGCCGCCGCCGCACGGGACGGTCCGGAAGGCGCCGTTCATGTCCGTGAAGTACCTGGGCGAGGTGGTCGTGGCGGGCGTCTCGAAGTCGTCCGCGTACGGCAGTCCGAGCGCGGCGGGGGCCGGCGGGGTGGCGGCGCCCTTGCCCTGGCCGGTCGTGGTGGTGACGGTGTAGACGTGGCCGGGCCGCAGGGTCAGCGCGAACGAGCCGCCCTGCGGCGTGACGTCCTGGGTGTGGACGAACCAGTCCGCCGGGTCGGCCGAGCCGAGGTCGGTGGACCACACGTGCACGGTGCCGGTGGACAGGCCGCCGGTGACGGTGAAGTTCGCGGTCTGGGCGGCGGTGGCGTCGGCGGTCTCGATGACGGTGCTGTAGTCGGTGGTGTTCGGTGACTTCAGCGTCACGTAGCTGCCGTTGGCGCGCGCGCCGCCGAGGTACCCGCCCGCCGAGTCGATGTAGCGCCAGCCGGGCTGGACGAACTGGGCGGTGTGCGCGGTGACCCACGTGGTCCTGCCGATCGTGTAGCTGCCGGACCAGGGCTGGTCGGCGATCGACATGCCGGCGGTGGAGAAGAACAGGTTCGGGTAGAGCGCGGCGATGACCGGCCAGTTGATGAACGAGGTCATCCGGCCGTCGAGGTAGCCGCGGTTGATCGCGCGCGCGACCGCGGGGGCACCGTCGTTGGCGTCCTCGGAGCCGTTCTCGCTCGCCCACAGCGGCTTGCCGAGCGCCCGGGCGTTCGCGGTGCTGGGGCAGTTGGTGAAGGAGCCGAGGTAGCCGCAGGGGTAGTGCACGCCGACGACGTCGACGGCGTTCCTGAAGGCCTGGTCGGTGGCCATGGCGTCGGCCACGGCCCAGGAGTCGTCGGCGGCGACGACCTTGGTGGCGCCGTAACCGTGGGAGACCAGCGCGCTCTTGAGGTTCTCGTACCAGGCCGCGTTGAAGCCGCGCTCGTTCCAGCCGCCGAGGTAGGAGACGGCCAGGTGGTGCCGGTCCGCGCAGCCCATCCAGGACATCAGGTAGTCGATGGTGTCCCGGGACCAGAAGTTGCCCCCGCTGCCGGTGTCGCCGATCCAGCCGGGGGCGCCCCAGGACAGGCCGTAGAACGTGATGCCGGGGTTGCGGGCGAGGGCCTGCTCGGCGAGCCACCACTCGTAGCCCTGGTCGCAGTCGACGGTGCCCCTGGTGTGCTCGATGCTGGGCTCGGCGCCGTCGGTGGAGTTGGTGTCGCCGCCGATCTCCAGCTTCAGCACCTGGAGCGAGGCGCCGTAGCCGGGCTTGAACAGGTAGTCGAGCACCTGGCTGCGCTGCGGCTCCGGATAGTCGGCCAGCAGGCGCGAGTTGCCGCCGCCGCCGGAGATGGCCCCGATCCCGTCGAAGGTGAGGCCGGGCCGGGTGCCGTCGACGGTGACGGCGGTCTGGACCGGCGTGGCGGCGTGGACGGCGGAGGGTGTGGCCAGGCTGCCGAGCGCGCCCAGCAACAGCGCCAGGGCGCCGAGGGCGGTGCGGAGTTTCGAGGGTTGGTAGCTGCGACCCATGGGCGTCTCCCGGGACGGATTGGCGAGGGGATGACCGGGCAGGAGCGTAGACCCAACTTCCAACACCAATCAACAATCTGACACCACATCAAACGTCGGATTCCTGCCGAACCCTCGTCCGCCACGTCCGATCGCGGTGATTTCTGAGCGATTGTGTTGCCACTCCCCGACGTCACGGCCCTCATCAAAACCTCAGCATCGTGGCGGGAGACTGTCCGGGCGTGGCGCGCGACCCTTCCCCCGGTGGTCGCGCGCCATTCCTACGACCCCGCGTGTCCTCCGCGCCCCGCCGAGAGAGCCCCAGATGCCCGAGCACCAGGCCGACACCCTCCCGACCGCCGCCTTCCAGCCCCTGACCGCCGACGACCCCGCCACGGTCGGCGGCTACCGGCTGTTCGCACGGCTGGGGTCCGGCGGGATGGGCCGGGTGTACCTCTCGTACACGCGCGGCGGCCGGCCGGTGGCCCTCAAGGTGGTCCGGCCCGAGCTCGCGGAGGACCCCGAGTTCCGGGAGCGCTTCGCCCAGGAGGTCGCCAGCGCGCGCCTGATCCACGGCTTCTACACCGCCCAGGTCGTCGACGCCGGGGTGGACGCCGCCGTGCCCTGGCTCGCCACCACCTACGTCCCCGGCCCCTCGCTCCACCAGGTGGTCCGGCGCGCAGGGCCGCTCGCCGAGCAGACCGTCCTGCTCCTCGTCGCCGGCATCGCCGAAGCCCTCCAGGCGATCCACGCGGCCGGCGTCGTCCACCGCGACCTCAAGCCGGGCAACGTCCTCCTCGCCGCCGACGGCCCGCGCGTGATCGACTTCGGCATCGCCCGCGCCGTCGACGCCGCCGCCCTCACCAGCACCGGACTGCGCATCGGCTCCGCCGGCTTCATGGCGCCGGAACAGGCCCGGGGCCTGCGCGCCACGTCCGCCACCGACGTCTTCGCCCTCGGCGCCCTGGCCGCCTACATCGCCGGCGGCGCACCCCCCTTCGGCGGCGGTACGGATGCCGGCGCCCTCTACCGGGTGATCCACGAGGAGCCGGACCTCGCCCTCGTGCCCTCCTCCCTGCGCGGCCTCATCGGCTGGTGCCTGGCGAAGCGGCCCGAGGACCGTCCGACCACGGCCCAGGTGATCGAAGCCGTCCACGGCCACCCCGCCGTCGTCGGGGACCCGCGCTTCGCCGACGGCTGGCTGCCCCCGCAGGTGCACGCCGAGATCGCCCGGCGCAGCGACCTGCCCCGGGCCCCCTCCGAAGCGCAGACCGTCCTCGTCCCCGCGCCACCGCTGCACGACGGGGCGACGGCGCTGGCACCGGTCGCACCCGAAGTGGACCACGGCGTGGCCGCCCCCGAGGCCGCTTCCGTGGCCGCCCCCGTGGCCGCTTCCGTGGCCGCGCCGATCCGCAGACGTTCCCACCGCCGGACGGCCCTGATCGCCGCGGCCGCCCTCGCCCTCGGGTCGGCCGGCACGTTCCTCCTCGTCCACCGCACGGACGACGGGCGCCCGGCCGCCGACAACCGCACGGTCGAGAGCGCGACCGACCCGGAGGCCCCGCCGGCCGCCGCCCCCGTCTACACGGCCGTGTACACCGGCACCGCGCTCACCTCGTCCGACCGCAACGACGAGTTCGACCTCCGGAAGGGCACGGTCGCACCGGAGGGAACGGCGTCCTGGTACCTCGCCCGGACGTCGAGCGAGTTCCTCCTCGCCGACGGCAGCGACGCCTACGTCGGCACGGACAGCAGTCTCGGCACCGCCGACTGCCTCAAGGGGCTCGGCTCCCAACCCGCCTCCCGGCTCGACTTCGCCACCCTCACCGGCCGGGCCTTCTGCGTCCGCGAGGACGACGGCCGCGACCTGGCCGTCGTCCGGCTGCTGTCGGCCGCCCCGGGCGGCGGGCCGGTCAAGGTGTCGGTCGACCACTACCGCCGGGCCGACTGACCTTCCCGCCAGAGCGGTTCAGCCCATCGCCGCGAGCCCCGGGCGGCGGGCCGGTCAAGGTGTCGGTCGACCACTACCGCCGGGCCGACTGACCTTCCCGCCAGAGCGGTTCAGCCCATCGCCGCGAGCACCGCGCGGTACCAGTCCGCGGCGGCGCCGAGCCGGGAGAGCGGCCCCGGGCCGGGCGGGCAGGCGGCCAGGGACCAGATGTCGTCGCTGCGGTACCAGTGGTCGAGGGCGATCATCGCGAACTGCCGCTCCGAGACGCGGCCCGGCGCGGCGGCCAGCAGGCGGCGGCACTCCTCCCACGGGACGGCCGGGCCGGCCGGCGCGGGGACCAGCCCGAGGGCGTCCAGCGCGTCGAGGAGCTCCCCGGCGCGGACGGGCTCCGGGTGGCTCGCGTGGTGGACGCCCGACGGCACGGCGGGCTCGGCGGTCGCGACGGCGACGACCAGGCGGGCCAGGTCGGCGCGGTCGACGAGCGAGAGCCGGGCCCCGCCGCCCGCCCAGCGCACCGGCACCCGGCGGACCAGCTCGGCCACGGCGGGCACCACCCAGCGGTCCCCCGGGCCGGTCACCACGCCGGGCCGCAGCACGACGGCCCCGGCGGCCAGCGCGGCCCGCTCCCCGAGCAGCCGGGTGCGGCTGGCCTCCGAGGCGGGCACGGCGGGCACCTCGTCCACGCCGACACCCGCGTGCGGGCCCGGCCCGTACACGGCCGCGGTGGACAGGTGGACGACCCGGGAGACCCCGGCCCGGCGGGCGGCGGCCATGACGGCCCCCGTGCCGCGGACGTTGACCTCCTCGCACTCCTCGGCGGTGCCGGAGATCCGGGACGCGAGGTGGAGCAGGACGTCGGCGCCGTCGCACAGCTCGGCGAGGGCGTCCTCGTCGGCCAGGTCGCCCTCCACCCAGGACGGGCCACTCACGGCGGGGACCTTCCGGGCCAGCGCGCGGACCTCGAAACCGTCCGACGCCCGGAGCACCGCCGAGCCGATGAAGCCCGTCGCCCCCGTCATCGCGATCCGGGGCCCCGTGGTCGAGGTCACCGCCCACCCCCTCCGTCAGGCCGCTCATTGTAGTGAGACGCGCCCACCCGCACGGAGGGGGCGGGGCACGGCCGGGGGTAAGGCCCGCCTAGGCTGTATGCCAAGCAAAACGGGCGAACCGGACCCCACCGGGGGCCACCAGGACGGAAAGCGGGACCCGCCGATGGGCGACGGAATGTCAGGCATGCACCACTACGGCGGGATGACCCAGCTAGGACCGTTCACCCTCTCCAACGTGTGGACCTGGTCCCCCGACTGGGTCTTCCTGGCCGGCTGCCTGGTCGCCCTCGGCCTGTACGCGCTCGGCGTCGTCCGGCTGTACCGCCGCGGCGACAAGTGGCCGGTCGGGCGCACCGTCGGCTGGGCCCTGGGCGTCGGCTCGGTGATCCTCGTCACCTGCAGCGGACTCAACGACTACGGGATGGCGCTGTTCAGCGCGCACATGATCCAGCACATGGTGCTGTCCATGCTGTCGCCCATCCTGCTGCTCCTCGGCGCCCCGATCACGCTCGCGCTGCGCGCGCTGCGCCCGGCCGGCAAGGGGCGCCCGCGCGGGCCGCGCGAGCTGCTGGTGGCGCTCCTACACAGCCGCTACGTCAAGGTGATCTCGCACCCGGCGTTCACCATCCCGCTGTTCATCGCGAGCCTGTACGGGGTCTACTTCACCCCGCTGTTCGACTTCCTGATGCAGTACCGCGCCGGGCACATCTTCATGATGGTGCACTTCCTGGCCACCGGGCTGGTGTTCTTCTGGCCGATCATGGGCGTGGACCCGGGCCCGAACCGCCCCGGCCACGTGATGCGGATCATCGAGCTGTTCATGGGCATGCCGTTCCACGCCTTCTTCGGCGTCGCGGTGATGATGGCCAACCACCAGCTGGTCAGCACCTTCACCACCGCGGGCGCCCCGCCCGGCACCGACCTGCTGGCGGACCAGAAGCTCGCCGGCGGCATCACCTGGGCGTTCGGCGAGATCCCGACGGCGATCGTGCTGATCGCGCTGGTCTACCAGTGGATGGGCTCCGAGCAGCGCAAGGCCCGCCGCGCCGACCGCGCCGAGGAGCGCAGCGGCGACGCCGAGCTGGAGGCGTACAACGCGTACCTGGCCTCGCTCGATCAGCGCGGGAAGCGCCCGGCGGCCGACGCGGGCTGAGGCCGGCCGCGGCCCGCCGCGTCGCGTACGTCACGGAACCCCCGTCCCGGACCACCGTCCGGAACGGGGGTTCCGTCGTAGGCGTTCGAGGAGGTATGCACGTCCTCCTGATCGTCGCCGTCCTGCTCGGCGGGTACGCCCTGCTGTGGCTGCTCGGCTTCCTCGGCCGGGCGCTGCACTACCGCCGGCAGCCCGTGCCGGTCGGCGCCGACTACGTCGTCGTCCTCGGCGCCGGACTGCACGGCTGCGACGTCACGCCGCTGCTCGCGGCCCGGCTGGACGCCGCGCTGGAACGGTTCGCCGCCGAGGAGGCCGCCGGGCACGCGCCGCTGCTGCTGGTGACCGGGGGCAAGGGGCCGCACGAGGAGTGCACCGAGGCCGCCGCGATGGCCCGCTACCTGCTCGCCCGGGGCGTCCCGGCCGGGCGGATCCGCCGCGAGGAGCGGGCCACCGACACCGTCGAGAACCTGCGTTTCAGCGCGGCCCTGATGGCCGCCGAGCGGCCCGGGTACCGGTGCACCGTCGTCACCAGCGGTTTCCACGTCCTGCGCTCGGCCACCGCCGCCCGCCGGGCCGGTGCGCCCGGCCGGGTCGCGGCGGCGGACGGGCTGCTCGCCCACGGGCCGTACCTGCTGCTGCGGGAGGCCGTCGCGACGGCCCTGGCGTACCGGCGGCTCAACACCGCCGCCGTCGCACTCCTGGTCCTGATCGCCCTCTGCTGGTGGTGAGACGACGGGCGGGCCCCCGGGTCCCCGGGGGCCCCGGGGGGCCGCCCGGTGGTTCAACTCGGCCTCGGTCAGCCGAGGTTGGCCAGCGCGTCGTTGAAGGTCTTCGACGGGCGCATCACGGCCGCGGCCTTGGCCGGGTCGGGCTGGTAGTAGCCACCGAGGTCGACGGCCGAGCCCTGCACGGCGACGAGCTCCTCGACGATGGTCTGCTCCTGCTCGGTGAGCGCCTTGGCGAGGCCCTCGAACGCCTGGGCCAGCTCGGCGTCCTCGGTCTGCCCGGCCAGCTCCTGGGCCCAGTACGTGGCCAGGTAGAAGTGGCTGCCGCGGTTGTCGATGCCACCGAGGCGGCGGCTCGGCGACTTGTCCTCGTTGAGGAAGGTGCCGGTGGCGCGGTCCAGGGTGTCGGCCAGGACCTTGGCGCGGGCGTTGCCGGTGCTGGCGGCCAGGTGCTCGAAGCTCGCGGCCAGCGCGAAGAACTCGCCCAGGCTGTCCCAGCGCAGGTAGTTCTCCTTGACCAGCTGCTGGACGTGCTTCGGGGCGGAGCCGCCGGCGCCGGTCTCGAACAGGCCGCCGCCCGCCATCAGCGGGACGACCGACAGCATCTTGGCGCTGGTGCCCAGCTCCAGGATCGGGAACAGGTCGGTCAGGTAGTCGCGCAGCACGTTGCCGGTGACCGAGATGGTGTTCTCGCCGCGGCGGATGCGCTCCAGCGAGAACGTGGTGGCCTCGACCGGGGACATGATCTCGATCTGCAGGCCGGTGGTGTCGTGCTCCGGCAGGTACGTGTTGACCTTCTCGATCAGCACGGCGTCGTGGGCGCGCTCGGCGTCCAGCCAGAACACGGCCGGGTCGCCGGTGGCGCGGGCGCGGGTGACGGCCAGCTTGACCCAGTCCTGGATCGGCAGGTCCTTGGTCTGGCAGGCGCGGAAGATGTCGCCCGGCTGCACGGCCTGCTCCAGCACGACCTCGCCCTCGGCGTCGACCAGGCGGACGGTGCCGGCCTCGGCGATCTCGAAGGTCTTGTCGTGGCTGCCGTACTCCTCGGCCTTCTGGGCCATCAGGCCGACGTTCGGGACCGAGCCGATGGTGGCCGGGTCCAGGGCGCCGTGGGCGCGGCAGTCGTCGATGACGGCCTGGTACACGCCGGCGTAGCTGCTGTCCGGCAGCACGGCCAGGGTGTCGGCCTCCTGGCCGTCCGGGCCCCACATGTGGCCGGAGGTGCGGATCATGGCCGGCATCGAGGCGTCGACGATGACGTCGCTCGGGACGTGCAGGTTGGTGATGCCCTTGTCCGAGTCGACCATGGCCAGGGCCGGGCCCTCGGCCAGCTCGGCGTCGAACGAGGCCTTGATCTCGGCGCCGTTCGCCAGCGCGTCGAGGCCGGCCAGGATGCCGCCGAGGCCGTTGTTCGGGTTCAGGCCGGCGGCGGTCAGCGCCTCGCCGTAGCAGGCGAACGTCTTCGGGAAGAAGGCGCGCACGACGTGGCCGAACACGATCGGGTCGGAGACCTTCATCATGGTGGCCTTGAGGTGCACCGAGAACAGGACGCCCTCGGCCTTGGCGCGGGCCACCTGGGCGGCCAGGAACTCGTTCAGGGCGGCGGCGCGCAGGACCGAGGCGTCGACGACCTCGCCGGCCAGCACCGGGACCTTCTCGCGCAGGACGGTGGTGGTGCCGTCCTGGCCGACCAGCTCGATGCGCAGGGCGCCGTCGGCGGTGATCACGGCCGACTTCTCGGTGGAACGGAAGTCGTTCTCGCCCATGGTGGCGACGTTGGTCTTGGAGTCGGCCGACCAGGCGCCCATGCGGTGCGGGTGGGTCTTGGCGTAGTTCTTGACCGACAGCGGGGCGCGGCGGTCGGAGTTGCCCTCGCGCAGGACCGGGTTGACGGCGCTGCCCTTGACCTTGTCGTAGCGGGCGCGGACGTCCTTGTCCTCGTCGGTCCGCGGGTCGTCCGGGTAGTCCGGCAGGGCGTAGCCCTGGGCCTGCAGCTCGGCGATGGCGGCCTTCAGCTGCGGCACGGAGGCCGAGATGTTCGGCAGCTTGATGATGTTGGCGTCCGGGGTCTTGGCCAGCTCGCCCAGCTCGGCGAGGGCGTCACCGATCCGCTGGCCCTCGGCCAGACGCTCCGGGAAGCTCGCGATGATCCGCCCGGCCAGGGAGATGTCGCGGGTCTCCACGCGCACGCCCGCCGTCGAGGCGTAGGCCTGGACGACCGGCAGGAACGAGTAGGTCGCCAGGGCCGGAGCCTCGTCGGTGTGCGTATAGATGATGGTCGAGTCAGTCATCGAAACTCCGCTTCACGTCTCCAACGTCTTGACGTCAAGATATCTCGTCCCGGCCCCCTCGCTCCACCTCCCCCCGCCCCGGAGCGCGCGCCGGGTGCCCCGGGGGCGCGCCGGCGGTCGGTTCCACCGTCGTCCCGGGGCGCCCGCACGGCAACCGGAGGGGGCTAGCCCGCGGCGAACCTGGCCGCCAGCTCGGTCTCGTCGGCCAGGAACCAGAGCTGGGTGCCGCGGTTGCTCTCCCGGACGAAGTCGCGCAGGGCGTTGCTCCCGGCCACGTGGTGGGCGATGTCGCCGAGGACGACGAGACCCATCCGGTAGTTGACGAACTTCTGGACGATGCCGCCGGCGACGCGGGTGCTCAGCGCGAAGAAGTCCGGGTGCAGCCGGGCCGCGGGCACGATCACCCAGGTCGCCTCCCGGCCCCAGGCGTCGGCGATCGCGTCCATCGCGTCCTGCTCGCTGCGGAGCGGGGCGCCGTCGGCGGCCAGCCGGAGGAACGTCGGGTCGGACATGTCACAACTCCCTGGTCAGCGTGTGGACGATGGTGAGCAGCGCCGCGGTGTCGGCCGGATCGCCGAGGATGACGAGCCGCAGGGTCTGCGCCTCCTCGTCGAGGACGGTCTCCACGTGCAGCGGCCGGCCGCCCTCGCGCGGGCCGGCGATGGCCGCGAGCACGGTGGTGGTCAGCCGGTCCGCCCGCGCGCGGTCGATCTCCTCGATCCGCACGACGGACGAGACCTCGGCGCCGCGCCCCCTGGTGCTCTCCGCGACGACCGGGGCGCCGGTGAGGGCTTCCAGGTCGGCGCGGGCGATCCGGTACTGCTTGCCGATCCTGGTCGCCGCGAGGCGGCCGTCACGGATGTAGCCGCGGACCGTGCGCACATGGAGGCCCAGCAGTTCGGCCACCTGTTCCACCGAGTAGTACTGCGCCACCTGCAACCATCCTTCCCGACTTCCCTATCATCGCGCAAACTATCATTCGATGCGGATGTTTGGGGAAGGATACGGAGTGGTGTAGTCCAGTTGGGTGAGTCGGCCGTCAGGAGTGCGTCAACACGCCACCTCATTCGGTCAACGCTGCGTCAGGACCGGCGACGCGCGGCCGATCCCGGCCTAGCTTCGAAGGGAGCAGTTCCGGCAGGCACCACCACTCCATTGGGGAGCACCCGCATGGCCCGCGTCGTCTGGCACGTTCCGGTCACCGTCAACCACCTCGGTCACGGCACCGGAAGCACGAACGCCCTCCGCCTCTTCCGCCTGCGCGACGGCCGCCGCTGCGCCGTCGGTTTCTCCACCCCCGAGGCGCTCACCGCCCTCCTCGGACCGGACCAGGCCCACACCGAGCTCGGCGAGGCCGCCCTGCGCGAGCTCACCGCCCCGCTCGGCGTCGACGCCCTCGTCCTCGACCCGCGGCTGGTGGCCCCGCCCGTCGCCGTCCCCGCCGCACAGCCCGCCCCGGCCCCGACCGCACAGCTCCAGCACCGGTGACCGCCCTCCAACTGGTCCCGGGCGACGAGGAGCCCGCCGCAGGACGGCCCGAACCGGCCCGGGCCCTGCACGCGATCGCCCGGGTCAGCTTCGGGCCCGTCCCCCTCGACTTCGACCGCCTCGCGGCCGAGCACCCGGCCGTCCAGAGCGGCCTCGCCCTGGCCGGCGACGCCGACCTCGAACTCCGCCTCTCCTGCACCGGACCGGAGGAGCTGCGGGCCGTCGCCGCCGCCCTCCAGCGGGCCGGCGCGGCGCGCGTCCGCATCGACCTGGTCCTGCGCGCCCTCACGCCGGGGCCGCCGACCCTGCGGTCGGTGACCTGAGATCATTGGAGGCGTCAATCCCACTCGGCCGAAGGGAAGTTGGGAGATATTCCAGTAGCGGGCGGCCGTCCACCGCGCATAGTGTGCGTCCGTCCGCCATGGACACAGCCAAGGACCGTCTCCCAAGGCCCCTCTTCCTAGGAAGCTGGTGAGGACTTGTCCCGCTCCGCGCTCCGCCCCGCCCTCGGTACGGCAGCCGTCCTGGCCGCCCTGATCCTGGCCGCTCCCTCCGCTCTCGCCGCTTCCCCGTCCGCACCGGCGCCGGACCGGACCGACGACGCCGGCGTGTCCGTCGCGGTCTTCGGCGACGACACCCTGACCGAGGGCCGGCAGCTGACCGTCGACGAGCTGACCCGCGACCACGGCGTCGCCCCCGGCCTCCTCCAGGCGTACGCCCGGGGCACCGCGCCGGACGACTCCGACGACTCCGCCTCCGACGACTCGGCCTCGGACGATGCCCCGGGCGCCGCCGCCCTCACCCCGCGGCTCGCCGGCGACCCGGCCTACGACCTGGTGGCCAGCTGGACCTCCAAGGACCACCGCACGGTCAACCTCCGCCGGGGCACCGCCACCTGGGGCTACACCAAGATCCAGCAGAAGCACAACCTCACCGTCAGCGCGGTCCGCGCGACCACCCGCTACCCCGAGCCCGGCTGGCCGAAGCAACAGTCGGCGACCACGTGGAACTACCTCACCCTGGTCAACCACGTCCGCTGCTCCGGCTGGGCCTGGTGGCGCACCTGCAAGGTCGTCGACTTCACCCACGTGCAGGTGACGGTGAACTACGGCAACGTCAAGGGCGTCATCACCGCCTACTGCATCGGCTACGCCGACCGCTGCCCGGACTGGGTGAAGAACGCCGTCAACGGCGCCTGACGATCGTTCCCACCGGTATGGAGCGACAACCCCGACTGCGACGCGGCGGCTTCCTGCGCGAGGCCGCCGCGCTCCAGCGCACCAACACCGACGGCACCCGCCGCCTGACCCGGATCGCCTTCCCCGCCGGCGGTGACGTCGCGATCACGACGACGGGCCCGGACCCGGCCGCCCACCTGCCGGTGACCGCCACGCGCGACGACCTCCACGCCGCCCTCGCGCCCGAGGGCGGCTGGGCCGCGCCGGACCCGGGCCCGCTCACCCGGCTCCCGGCCACCGCCCCGGCGCCGCCGCTCCTGGTCTGGGCCGACCTCCTGGACGACCTCGGCGACCTCCTCTTCACCCTCACCGGCTATCCCGCCGACGTCGGCCGCCCCGACCTCGTGCCCCGCCTGGACGCCGTGTGCCTCACCGGCGCGACGACCGCCGTGGTCGAGGTGACCGCCCTCGGCGCCGCCCACCGGGTCCGCATCCCCCTCGACTCCGGCGTCCCCCTGGTGGCCGTCCCCCTGGAGATCGCCGAACACCTGCTGACCGTCGACGGAACGGCCGCGACGGAGTGGGAGTACCCCGTCGCGGCCTCGTAGACCACGTCACTCCCGGGCGAGGGCCGCGATCGCGACGAGGAGCAGGGCCGAGCCAGCCAGCAGGCCCGCGGTGAGCGGCTCGCCGAGGAAGGCCACGCCGATCACCGCCGCCGTCGCCGGTTCGAGCAGCACCAGCACGGCGGCCGTGGTGCCCGGGACGACGGCCAGGCCGGTGAAGTACCAGCGGTAGGCGAACAGCGTGGGCACCGTCCCGAGGAACAGCAGCGCTCCCCCGGTCAGCGCCGGGTCCCCCGCCGTCGGCAGGACGCCCTCGACCGCGGCGAGCGGCAGCAGGCAGAGCAGCCCGGTCGTGAACGCACCGGTGCCAGCCCGCGCCGAGCCGCCGCCGCGCGCCCACAGCGTGAGCCCGCTCTGCCCGGCGCCCGCCAGCAGCGCCAGGCCGACGCCCAGCGCCGGACGCGGCCCCGCCGCCGGCGCGGCCACCAGCAGGGCCAGCCCGCCGAGCGCCGACACGACGGCGACGGCGGCCCGCCGGGTCAGGCGCTCGCCCAGCAGGACGTGCGCGCCGAGGCTCGTCAGCACCGGGCCGGCGCCGATGGTGATCAGGGTGGCGAGACCGAGCCCCGCGAAGCGGACCGAGCCGAAGTAGGCGCACTGGCTGACCGCCAGCCCGATCCCGGTCAGCACGGCGGCCCGGCGGGGTGTCCTCCGGCGTTCACGGCGTGGCAGTACCGCCAGGCAGAGCGCCGCGACGGCGAAGCGCCAGAACGAGACGGCCACCGGGCCCAGCCCGCTGGTGCGCAGCAGCAGGGCTGCAACGGCCCCGCCCACGCCCCAGGCGACGGCGGCGGCCGAGATGGACAGCAGTCCGTGCCGGAACGGCACGGCGGCATGCGAGGTCATGCGTCGTTTCTCCACGATGAGGTGCCGGTCGGATTCCGCGGATGACGCGGGCGGCACCGACCGCCCCGACGGCGAGCAGAAGGCCGCCGGGCGGTGATTCAGTGGAGAGGGCCGCCCGCTAGCGGACGGGCGGCGGGAGGATCACGAGACGCATGGAGCCAAGCCTACGCCTCACCCCGCGTCCGGATGATCGTGATCTTTCCTCCGGCCGCCGCTCCGACGTACGGTCGTCACCGTGGCGGCTGGAGCGAAGGAGCGGGCGCGATGGAGCAGTTGACGTACGACGCGGTGAAGGCGGCCGGGCAGCGGATCGCCGGGCGGGTGCGGCCGGTGGTCGTGGCGCGCGGGGACGAGGGCGAACGGACGTGGCTGGCGCTGGAGTTCCTGCAGCACACCGGGAGCTTCAAGGCGCGCGGCGCGCAGAACTTCCTCCTCGCCCACGCCGAGGCCGGCACCCTCCCCGACGCCGGCGTGACCATCGCGTCGGGCGGCAACGCCGGCCTCGCCTGCGCCTGGGCGGCCTGTGAACTCGGCGTCCGGGCCACGGTGTTCCTGCCCGAGACGGCCTCGCCGGTGAAGCTGGGCCGGCTCCGCTCGTACGGCGCCGAGGTGCGGCTGGTCGGGCGGGAGTACGCGGAGGCGCTCGCCGCGTGCGAGGAGTTCGCGGCGACCGGCGGGGCCCTGGCCTCGCACGCCTACGACCACCCCCTGATCGCCGCCGGCGCCGGGACCGTGCTGGAGGAGATCCGCGCCCAGGTGCCGGGCCTGGACACGGTGGTGGTGTCGGTGGGCGGCGGCGGGCTGTTCGCCGGGGTCGCCGTGGCGGCGCGCGAGCACGGGATCCGCGTGGTGGCGGTGGAGCCGGAGGGCAGCCGGGCGCTCAACGCGGCGCTGGAGGCGGGGCGCCCGGTGGACGTCCCGGTGGCGTCGGTGGCCCAGGACGCGCTGGGCGCCCGCCGGGCGACCGCCCTCGCCGTCGCGGCGGCCGCGCACGAGGGCGTGCGGTCGGTGCTGGTGCCCGACGAGGCGATCGTCCGGGCCCGGCGGCGGCTGTGGGACGAGCGCCGGATCGCCGTCGAGTTCGCGGCCTCCACGGCCTTGGCGGCGCTCGACGGGGTGGCGGGCGAGCGCGTCGCCGTCCTGCTGTGCGGGGCGAACACCGACCCGTCCGACCTGGTCGAGCGGGGGTAGCGAACGTAGCGGGCGTAGCGGGACCCTCACCGGCCATGCGACCGCCCGTCCACGACACGGAGTCGGCCTACCCGACAAACCTCTCCCTCGCCGGCCCGAGCCCCTCCACCGGCCTCGCCGAGGACGGCGCCGCCTCCGAACCCCCGGCCCGCGGCCTGCGCCGAGGGTCCAGCGCGACGTACGTGAGCACCGCGCCCAGCGCGGACAGGACGGCGAGCAGCAGGCCGAGGGTGTGCAGCGCGCCGGTGAACCCGTCGGCCAGGGCGGCGCGCCGGGCCGCGTCCACCTGTCCCTGGACGGCCCGGCCCGCGAGGTGCGCCGCCTCGCCGGGCGGGAGGCCCGGCAGGCGGGCGGCGGTCAGCGTGGTCAGGAGCGCCGCCGCCCCGGAGACGGCGACGGACTCGCCGGCGATCCGCATGGTGTTGAAGATCCCGGCGGCGGCGCCCGCGTGCTCGACCGGGACGGTGCCGACGGCCGCGTTGTCCATCACCCCGAACGCCAGCCCGACGCCGGCCCCGAACGGCAACAACGACGACCACAGCGCCTCGAACGGCACGACGGCGAGCAGCAGCGCACCCGCCGCGATCAGCACGGAGGCGGCGGTCAGCACCGCCCGTACCGAGGTCGCCGCCGCGAGCCGGCCCGCTACGAGGGGCAGCAGCAGGACGGGCGCCGTCATCGGCAGCAGGAGGAGCCCGCTGGCCAGGACGCTCCGGCCGCCCACGCCCTGGAGGTAGGCGGGGAGGTGGACCAGCAGCACCACGAAGCCGAGGGTCACGGTGAAGGGCTGGCACACGACGGCGAGGAACTCGGGCCGCCGGAACAGCCGGACGTCGAACATCGCCCGCCCGGCCCGGCGGAGTTCCACCGCCCCGAACAGCACCACCAGCAGGACGGCGCCGCCGAGCGGCAGCAGCGTGCCCGGCGCCGTCCAGCCGGCCGCCCCCGCCCGGACGAGCGCGTAGGACAGGGCGGCGAGCCCGGCGGTGAAGCAGAGCAGCCCGGCGAGGTCGAAGCGCGGGCGCTCGGGGTTGCGCGACTCCGGCGCCCGGGTCGCCAGCAGCCAGGCCGGCACCGACCCGGCCGCGACGAGCAGGAAGACCGCCCGCCAGCCGGCCGCCTCCACCAGCGCGCCCGCCGCCAGTGGCCCGACGGCCAGGCCCGTCCCGAAGGACGTGCCCAGGATCCCGAACGCCAGTTGCCGGCGCCGCCCGGCCGTGGAGTGGGCCAGCACCGCCGCGCCCGACGCCAGGACGGCCGCGGCCCCGCACCCCTGCACCGCCCGCGCGGCGTCGACGACCGCCATCGACGGCGCGAGCGCGATCAGCAGCGACAGCGCGCCGACCAGTGCGATGCCGGTGAGCAGCACGCGGCGCCGGCCGAGCCGGTCGGCGAGGGCGCCCGCGGCGAGCGGCAGGGCGGCGAAGGTGATGTTGAAGGCGTTGAGCATCCACTGGGCGGCACCGACGGAGGCGTCCAGGTGCGCGGCCATGGTCGGAAGCGCGACGGCGGCGCCGGTCACCGAGAACGGCAGCATCGCGCTCGCGCCGCCGACCGCGCCGACCGTCGCCCAGTAGCCGTCCCGGCTCCGGGAGTTGGGGGTAGTCATGCGTCGATCGTTCGCCAGGCCGGGCCGTGGATGAAGGGACTGCCACACCCCCGGGCCGGCGTTCCCTGGGACTGACAGGTCCAGGCACGCCCGCCGCTCCACGCCCATACTGGACCGCATGCCCGACCCGACCACCCTCGCCGGCAGCCTCGGCGACTACCTCCGCGCCCGCCGCGCCCTGGTGTCCCCCGCCGACGCGGGCCTGCCGCCCACCGGCCGCCGCCGCGTACCGGGGCTGCGCCGCGAGGAGGTCGCCGAACTCGTGGGCCTCAGCACCGACTACTACGTGCGCCTGGAGCAGGGCCGCGCCGACCGCCCGTCCGACGAGGTGCTCGACGCGCTGAGCCGCGCCCTCCGGCTCGGCCCCGCCGAGCGCGCCCACCTGTACGACCTGGCCCGACCGCCCCGCCGGACGGCCGCCGGATCCCAGCGGACCGACGTGCTGCGCCCGGCACTTCGGAGCGTCGTGGAGGCCATGCCGACCACGCCCGCCGTCATCATGAACGACCGCAGCGACGTCCTCGCCTGGAACCGGCCGGCCGCCGCCCTGATCGCCGACTTCCCCCGACTCCCGCCGGGCGAGCGGAACATGGCCCGCCGGATCTTCCTCGACCCGCACGCCCGCGAGGTCCACCTCGACTGGGAGGAGGCCGCGCGCACGACCGTCGGCATCCTCCGCATGGCCGCGGGGCGCCGCCCGCACGATCCCGGGCTCGTCCGGCTGGTCGGCCAACTCTCGCTGGGCAGTGCCGAGTTCCGCACCCTGTGGGCCGGGCACCACGTGCACGAGAAGAGCCACGGGCCCAAGCGCTTCCGGCACCCCCTGGTCGGCGACGTGACGCTCGACTACGAGACCTTCCAGGCCCCGGGCGCCGCGCACCACATGCTCGTCGTCTACACCGCGCCGCCCGGGAGCCCGGCCGAGGAGGCGCTGCGCTTCCTCGGCAGCTTCACGGCCGACAGCTTCACGGCCTGACCGGCACCGCCTCCGGCTCCGCCGCGACCGCCCGCGGCACGGCCGGTTCAGGCAGGGTGCGGATCGCCAGCCAGGAGACGACGGGCAGCACGATCAGCGGTACGAGCGCCGTCCGGAGCGAGGTCGCGTCGGCAGCCGCGCCGAGGACCGGGCTCACGACACCGCCGACGCTCACCGCCAGGCCGAGCGTCACGCCGCTCGCCGTGCCGACGCGGCTCGGCAGGTAGTCCTGCCCGAGCGTCACGTGGAGCGAGAAGGGCACGTAGAGCCCGGCCGAGGCCAGCGCCACGAACAGGAAGAACGCCGGCCCCGGCACGTACACGATCCCCGCGACGGCGAGGGCGCTCAGCAGGTACGAGCGCCGCACCACGGTGACGCGGTCCCGGCGCTCCGCCAGCCGGCCACCCAGCACCGTGCCGACCGCGCCGCCGGCGTACAGCACGAACAGCGCCGCGGTGCCCGCCGTCGTGCCGCCGCCGGTCCGCTCGCGGGCGTAGAACGTGATGAACGTGCTCAGCCCGATGAACACCACGGACCGGCAGACCACCGCCACCGACAGCCGCAGGAACGAGCGCACGTCGTCGGCCCCCGCCGGCCCGGCAACCGCACCCGCACCCGCCGTCGGCCGTGCCACGCCCACCGCACGCAGCGCGGGCAGGCACAGCGCACCGCCCACGACGGCCGGCACGACGAGCAGCGGCGTCCACCGCAGGCCGCCGGTGGCGACCACCGCGGACACCAGCAGGGGCGCCAGCGCGAACCCGACGTTCCCGCCGACGGAGAACCAGCTCATCGCCGTGTGGCTGCCCCGCCCGGCCTTGCGCGCGACCCGCGCCGACTCCGGGTGGTAGGCGGCGACGCCCAGGCCGGACACCGCGACGAACGCGAGCGTCAGCGCGTAACTGTCACCCAGGCCGCTCAGCGCGATCCCGAGCCCGCCGAGGAGGGTGGCCACGGGCAGCAGCCAGGGCAACGGGCGGCGGTCGGTGAGCGCGCCGAACAGGGGCTGCGCCACGGAGGAGAGCAGAGAGGCCGCGAGCACGATGCCGGAGGCGGCGGCGTACGTGTAGGCGCGCTCGGCGACGAAGAACGGGACCAGCGCGGTCACGGCGCCCTGGTAGACGTCGACGCAGGCGTGGCCGACGGCGAGGAGGGGGATGGCGCGCTCGGGCGCCTTGTCGTTGGTGGGCACGCCCTCATGCTCACGCCGCGCCCCGCTGTCGGGCTTCCGATAATCTGCCAACCAATGACGGAAATCCGCCACACGCCCGTGGCCCCCACGAGCACCCGCCGGCTCACCCGCGGGGCGGCCATCGACGCCCACCGCCACGACGACCACCAGATCGCCTACGCCGGCCGCGGCGCCCTGGCCATCACCACCCACGCGGGCACCTGGGTGGCACCGGCCGACCGCGCGATCTGGGTCCCCACGGGCACGGTCCACTCCCACCAGGCCCACGGCGAGCTGGAGTTGCACCTGGTCGGCCTGCCCGCCGACAGCAACCCGCTGGCCCTGGACAGGCCCACGGTGCTCACCGTCAGCCCCCTGCTCCGCGAGCTGATCCTGGAATACACGCGGTACCCCGACGAGACCGGCGACACCCCCGACACCCCGCCGCGCGCCCGCCTGCGGGCCGTCCTGCTCGACCAGCTGAGCGTCTCGGCCCAGGAGCCCCTCCACCTGCCGGCCCCCACCGACCCGACGCTGACCGCCGTGTGCGACCTCCTGCACGCCGACCCGGCCGACGACCGCACCCTCGCCGCCCTCGGCCGCGAGGTCGGCGCGAGCGAACGCACCCTGTCCCGGCTCTTCCGCACCGACCTGGGCATGACGTTCCCCCGCTGGCGCACCCACCTACGGCTCTACCACGCCCTCACCCTCCTCGCCGAGGACACCCCCGTGACCACCGTGGCCCACCTGTGCGGCTGGTCCTCCGCCAGCGCCTTCATCGACGCCTTCCGCCACACCTTCGGCCACACCCCGGGCACCCACCGCCGGCTCTGACCCGAGCCGGCGGCCGAAACCCGTACCTCACAGGTCGGTGAGCTCCCCCAGTCCGAGGGTGCGCAGCGTGTGGTTGGCCATCTGCAGGTGCCCGACCGCGTTCGGGTGGGCCGGGTCGTCCAGCCACGCGATCGGGGCGACGTCGCCGAACTCGGCGCGCCAGTGGGCCTCGTGGTCGACGAGCAGCGCCCCGGTCCCGGCGGCGAGCTCGCGGACGGCCTGGCAGTAGGCGGGCAGCTCGGCCCGCGCCGGCAGCGCGTCCTGACTGACGAGCAGCGGCGTGTGCAGCACGATCTGCGCCCCGGCGGACCGCTCGATGATCTCCCCCATGGCGTCGCGGAACTCCCCGAGCCCGGCGAGCCCGGCCCGCACGTCGTTGGTGCCGAGCGACAGCGACAGCACGTCCGGCCGGAACCGGCCGATGACGAAGTCGTACGCCCCGAGCACGTCGGTGGCCCGCCAGGCCGAGACGCCGGAGTTCACGACGATGTCCGTCAGCCGGTCGAGCTGCCAGCACACGCGCTCCTGCACGTGCTCCACCCACCCCCGGGCCCCGTGCGTGTGCAGGACGGCCTGCGTGATGCTGTCCCCGGCCATGACCCAGGTCATCGGCCTGTCGGCGAGTTCGATCATGTGGTGCTTCCCCCTTGCGTTCGTATGGACCGGAGGAAGTTGATCACACGCCCGCGGGCGACTCAACGGTGTCCTGGCCGGCCATCCACCCGGGCTGGCTGCATCACTATGCAGGGATCACCATTTCTATAAAACGGCGTGTCGACCATGATGCATGATCGACCACCCGAAGCTCAATTCCGGCTCAAATAGTGAACCTACTGACGAGTCACGTAATGCGCCCGAAACCCTCACACCCCCTACCAGCGAGAATGTCCGGAAAAGTAAGTAAACATTCAGTAATGAAATCTGTGCATAGGCCTATGAATAGCCCTACTGTGTGGCAACTCTCCAGAGCTGCTCCGCCTGCCGGGGCCCCCACACACAGAGAGAATTCCCATGGTCTCCACCAACCAGGTATCCCCGCCGGGACAGAGCACCGGCTCCGGGTCCGGTACCACCCACCGGACGCTCCGCCGGAACGTCGGTCTCATCGGCCTCATGTGGGCCTCGGTCGGCTCGATCATCGGCTCGGGCTGGCTGTTCGGCGCCAAGAACGCCGTCACCGCCGCAGGCCCGGCCGCGATCATCTCCTGGGGCATCGGCGCCGTCGCGATCGTCCTGCTGGCGTTCGTGCACGCCGAACTCGGCGGGCTCTTCCCGGTCTCGGGCGGCACCGCGCGCTACCCGCACTACGCCTTCGGCGGCCTCGCCGGCATGTCCTTCGGCTGGTTCTCCTGGCTCCAGGCCGCCACCGTCGCCCCGATCGAGGTCGAGGCGATGATCGGCTACGCCAAGCACTGGTCCTTCGCCGACGGCCTCCAAAACGCCAACGGCACCCTCACCACCAGCGGCTTCGTCGTCGCGACCGCCCTGATGGCGGTGTTCGTCGCGGTCAACTTCCTCGGCGTACGGGTCCTTGCGCGTACGAACAGCGTGGCGACCTGGCTGAAGATCTTCGTCCCGCTTTTCACGATCTTCGTCCTCGCGATCACCAGCTTCCACAGCTCGAACTTCACCTCGCACGGCTTCGCGCCGTTCGGCGCCAAGGGCGTGCTCGCCGCGATCAGCACCAGCGGCATCATCTTCGCGCTGCTCGGCTTCGAGCAGGCCATCCAGATCGCCGGTGAGAGCCGCAACCCCCGCCGCGACATCCCCCGCGCCGTGCTCGGGTCGGTCGCCATCGGCACCCTGATCTACACCCTGCTCCAGGTCGTCTTCATCGGCGCCCTGCCGGTCAGCGCCTTCGCCAACGGCTGGGCCAAGCTCGACTTCCCCGGCATCGACGGCCCCTTCGCGGGCCTGGCCACCCTGGTCGGCCTCGGCTGGCTGTCCTGGGTGCTGTACATGGACGCCATCATCTCCCCCGGTGGCACCGGCCTGATCTACACCACCGCCACCTCGCGCATCTCCTACGGCCTGAGCCGCAACGGCTACGCCCCGCAGAAGTTCGAGCGCCTGGACAAGAACGGCGTGCCGTGGTTCGGCCTGATCATCTCCTTCGTCACCGGCGTCGTCTGCTTCCTGCCCTTCCCCAGCTGGCAGGAGCTGGTCGGCTTCATCACCTCCGCCAGCGTGCTGATGTACGCCGGCGCCCCGCTGGCCTTCGGTGCCCTGCGCCGCCGGCTGCCCGACCGTGAGCGCTCCTACCGCCTCCCGGCGGGCGGGGTCGTCTCGCCGGCCGCGTTCGTGGTCGCCAGCCTCATCATCTACTGGTCCGGCTGGCAGACCCTGTCCCGCCTGGGCATCGCCATCGTGCTCGGCTACGTCCTGCTCGGCAGCTACGCGGCCTACGCGATCAAGAAGGGCCTGCCGAACGCCCCGCGCCTGAACTGGAAGGCCGCGCAGTGGCTGCCGGTCTACCTGATCGGCCTGGGCCTGGTCTCCTGGCAGGGCGGTTTCGGGGACGGCACCGGCCGGATCCCGATGTGGTACGACATGGGCATCGTCGCGGTCTTCGCGCTCGGCATCTACTACTGGGCGATCCGCGTCGCCCTGCCGGCCGAGGAGATCGAGCGCGAGGTCGCCGACGTGGAGGTGGTCGACGCGGGCGGTCACTGATCCGCGGGGCGGGGCTGACTCCCCGCTCCCGATCGGCCGCTCCCGGCCCCGGGGCCCCACCACACGGCCCCGGCCGCCGGAACCCGGCCACGAGATCCTGACCGAACGCCCCTGAACAACCCGAGCCTTACGCACCCCAACGGCGGGCCCGCCGGTCGAGCAGCGACCGACGGGCCCGTCCGTGTGCGGCATCCGTGCCCGCCGGAGGCCGTGCGCATCAGGCCGTGCGCATCAGGCGTGCACGTCATCCGTGCGCGTCACCTTCGCCCGTCAGAGGTCGAGCACGGCCTTCAGCGCCGCCGCCACCGCCGCCTGCGGATCGTCGACCGCGCCCGGCGAGCGCCACGCGACGAAGCCGTCCGGGCGCACCAGCACCGCGCCGTCCGGGCCGATGCCGTGCAGCTCGGCGAAGTCCGTACCCGGCTCCGGCGCCAGGTCGTCCTCCGCGTCCTCGCCGATCCGGTACGCGTCCATCGGGACGGCCAGCGCGTCCGCCGCCCGCCGGGCGCCCGCGCGCCAGGCCTCGCCGTCCGGCCCGGTGAGCAGCACCATCGCCTGCTCGTACAGGTCCAGCGTGGACAGCCGGACGCCCGCGCACACCAGCCACTGGTGCGGCGCCCGGCTGCCGGGCTCGCCGGCCGACTCGAACTTCTCCGGGACGACCTCGCCCGCCGGGTCCGCCCCGGCCACCGCGCCCCGCGGGTAGCGGTAGCCCAGCGCCACCGCCAGCACCCCGGCCTGCCGCCCGACGCCCGGCACGACCGCGTACCCGGGGTGGCTGTGCTCGGCCGAGCGGGCCGAGGCGCGCTCGCCGGTCACCCGCGCCACCGGCCGCCGCTCCCGCCCGTACGTCTCCAGCAGGCCGGGCCCGGCCCAGCCGCACAGCACGGCGGCCAGCTTCCAGGCCAGGTTGTGCGCGTCCTGGATGCCGGTGTTGGAGCCGAACGCGCCGGTCGGCGACATCTCGTGCGCCGAGTCCCCGGCGAGGAAGACCCGCCCGGTGCCGTAGCTCTCGGCGACCCGCTCGGCCGCGTGCCACGGCGCCCTGCCGGTCACCTCGACGTCCAGCTCCGGCATGCCGACGGCGGTGCGGATGTGCCGCTCGCACCGCTCGTCGGTGAACGCCTCCAGCGGCTCGCCGTGCTCGGGGTGCCACGGCGCGTGGAAGACCCACTCCTCCCGGTTGTCCACCGGCAGCAGCGCGCCGTCCGCCTCCGGGTTGGTGAGGTAGCAGGCGATGAAGTGCCGGTCGCCGACGGCCTCGGCCAGCCGCTTGGCCCGGAAGGTGATGCTGACGTTGTGGAACAGCTCGCCCTTGCCGGTCTGCCCGATGCCCAGCCGCTCGCGCACCGGGCTGCGCGGGCCGTCCGCCGCCACCAGGTACTCCGAGCGCACCACCCGCTCCTCGCCGGTCTCCCGGCTGCGCAGCACCGAGGTGACGCCGTCGGCGTCCTGCTCGAAGGAGACCAGCTCGGTGCCGAAGCGGATGTCGCCGCCGAGGTCGCGGGCCGCGCGCAGCAGCACCGGCTCCAGGTCGTTCTGGCTGCACAGGCACCACGAGCTGGGGCTGAAGGCGGCCAGCCGCCCGCCCGGGTCGATCTCCCGGAACAGCCACTCCTGCTCCTCGCCGGTCAGCGAGGGCGCCTGGAGGATGCCGTGGTTCGGGGCCAGCACCGAGGCCGCCTCGCGGATCGCCGGCTCGATCCCGGCCACCCGGTACAGCTCCATGGTGCGGACGTTGTTGCCTCGGCCACGCGGGTGACGCGAGGTGTCGGTGTGCTTCTCGACCACGAGGTGTCTGACCCCCAGTCGGCCGAGGAAGAGCGAGGCCGACAGCCCGACCAGCGAGCCGCCCACGATCAGGACCGGCACCCGGTCGTCTACCTTCGGATTCATCAATTGCTCCACCCTGTACGGGGATTCCGCGGCCCGGCACGTGGGCCCGGCGCCGCCCTCGAAGGGGCCCGCAGCGGCGGCCGCCCCGATCTTCCATCCCCCGCCGGAGCCGGCTTGTGCCGCCCCTTCGCCCGGATGGCCCGCAAATCTCGCGCGCCCCCGGACGCGCCGCGCACGATCGACCTCAGGCCTGGCGCCGACGGCCCGGGCCGACCGCCATCGCACCGCCCTCCCCCGGGCCGGGAGCGCCCTGCCGGACGCGGCCGGAGTACGGCCCGCAGCGTGCGGCCCAGAGCAGAAAGTGGATCATGACAACTCTGTCCGAACCGCAGGCGCCGCAGCACGCCGAGTCCGAGACCCGGCTGCGGGTCGTCCTGATGCTGGAGATCCAGGACGGCGCGCAGCAGCGCTTCCTGGACGTCTACGAGCAGCTGCGCCACCAGGTGGCCGCGGTGCCCGGCCACGTCAGCGACCAGCTGTGCCAGTCGATCAACGACCCCCGGCAGTGGCTGATCACCAGCGAGTGGGAGGACCAGGACACGTTCCTGCAGTGGGTCGACAGCGACGCCCACCGGGAGATGGTCAAGCCCATGCACGGCTGCGTCAGCGACAACTTCCGCTCGATGCGCTACGTCGTCCTGCGCGAGACCTCCGCCGCCGGCGGCGCCACCGGCACCCGGGCCCCGGTGGAGGTGCCGCCGGGCCTGCCGCGCAGCGAGCCCGTCGGCCACGTCGGCCCGCCCAAGGCCGAGCCCGGCCCCGACGGGGTCGTCCGCCACGCGCTGACCTTCACGGTCAAGCCCGGCAGCGAGCCCGAGGTGGCCCGGATCCTGGCCGGCTACACCTCCCCCAAGGCCGACGTGGACGAGCACACCCGGCTGCGCCGCACCTCGCTGTTCATGCACGGCAACCGGGTCGTGCGGGCCGTCGAGGTGACCGGCAGCCTCGGCGACGCGCTGCGCCACGTCGCGATGCAGCCCGAGGTGCGGGCCGTCGAGGAGGCCATCAACCCGTACCTGGAGGAGGCCCGGCAGCTCGGCGACCCGCAGTCCGCGCGCGCCTTCTTCGCCCGCGCCGCGCTGCCGGCCAAGGAGCAGGCGATCGCCACCGCGCCGTCGTCGGGGCGGCTGCACCGGCACGCCGTGCTCTACCCGGTCCGCCCGGGCTCCGGCACGGCCGTCACCGAGCTGCTGGCCGGCCACGACGACCTCGCCACCGCCGACCCGACCGGCCCGGTCGCGGCGAGCACCGTGTTCCAGCGCGACGACGTCGTCGTGCGCCTGGTGGACCTGCGGGTGCCCGCCGAGGCCGACCCGGGCGCCGCGCTCGGCGTGGCCGGCGACGCGGAGGCCGCGGCGCTCGCCCGGCTGCTCGACCTCGGCGCGGAGTGCGACCTGCGCACCGTCGCCGGCCTGCGCGCGTTCCTCGCCGCCCGCGGCATGACCCCGATCACCGACCGCAGCTCACAGTCGAACTGACGATCCGTCACATTCCCGGAGGAAACACCATGTCCACGCAGTACCCACGGATCGTCCACGTCGACGAGGCTCCGGAGAACCGCCGCCACGGCGCCGAGCTGCGCACCATGCTCACCCCGACCACCTGCGGGGCGACCAGCGGCTTCATGGGCCTGGCCATCGTCAAGCCCGGGGAGCGGATCGCCGAGCACTACCACCCGTACTCCGAGGAGTTCGTGTTCGTCGTCTCCGGCGACCTGGAGGTGGACCTGGACGGCGAGACCCGCGCCCTCAAGCCCGACCACGGCCTGATGATCCCGATCAACATGCGCCACCGCTTCCGCAACGTCGGCACCACCGAGGCCCGGATGGTCTTCCACCTCGGGCCGCTCGCCCCGCGCCCCGACCTCGGCCACGTGAGCACCGAGGAGCACGCGGGCACCGACGGGTCCGCCGCGTCCGGCCCGCCGGAACACGCCAAGGTGGCCTCGTGACCCGGCGGGTCGCCGTCACCGGGATCGGCGTGGTGGCGCCCGGCGGGGTCGGGGTCCCGGCCTTCTGGGACCTCCTCACCTCCGGCCGCACCGCCACCCGGGGCATCACGCTCTTCGACCCCACCGGGTTCCGCTCCCGGATCGCCGCCGAGTGCGACTTCGACCCGGCGGCGCACGGGCTCGGCCCCGAGGACGTCCAACGGGCCGACCGCTACGTGCAGTTCGCGATGGTGGCGGCCGGCGAGGCGGTCGCCGACGCGGGCCTGGACCTCGCCGCCGAGGACCCGTGGCGGATCGCCGTCTCGCTCGGCACCGCCGTCGGCGGCACCACCCGGCTGGAGCACGACTACGCCCTGGTCAGCTCGGCCGGCGCCCGCTGGGACGTCGACCACCGGCAGGCCGAGCCCCAGCTGCACCGGGCGTTCGCGCCCAGCACGCTGGCCTCCGCGGTGGCCGAACGGATCGGCGCGCACGGCCCGGTGCAGACCGTCTCCACCGGCTGCACCTCCGGCCTGGACGCGATCGGCTACGGCTTCCGGGCCGTCGAGGAGGGACGCGCCGACATCTGCATCGCCGGCGCCTCCGACTCCCCGATCTCGCCGATCACCGTCGCGTGCTTCGACGCCATCAAGGCCACCAGCGAGCGCAACGACGACCCGGCGCACGCCTCCCGCCCCTTCGACGCCCACCGGGACGGCTTCGTCCTCGGCGAGGGCGGCGCCGTCCTGGTGCTGGAGGAGCTGGAGCACGCCCGCCGCCGCGGCGCCCGCGTCTACGGCGAGGTCGGCGGCTTCGCCACCTACGGCAACGCCTACCACATGACCGGCCTCACCCAGGAGGGGCTGGAGATGTCCCGGGCGATCGACGACGCGCTCGCCCACGCCCGGGTGAACACCACCGACGTCGACTACGTCAACGCGCACGGCTCGGGCACCAAGCAGAACGACCGGCACGAGACCGCCGCCGTCAAGCGCTCGCTCGGCCGGCACGCCTACGGAACGCCGATGAGCTCGATCAAGTCGATGGTCGGGCACTCGCTCGGCGCGATCGGCGCCATCGAGGTCGTCGCCTGCACGCTGGCGCTCGCCCACGGCGTCGTGCCGCCGACCGCCAACTACGAGACTCCCGACCCGGAGTGCGACCTCGACTACGTGCCGCGCACCGCGCGCGAGCTGCCGCTGAGCCACATCCTCTCGGTCGGCAGCGGATTCGGCGGATTCCAGTCCGCCGTCGTGCTCAAAAGAACGGGGTGAGATCCATGACGTCACGTCAGCAGGGCCGCCGGGCGGTGGTCACCGGCATCGGCGTGGTGGCACCGAACGGTGTCGGGGCCGACGCCTTCTGGAAGGCCACCAGGCAGGGCGTGAGCGTCCTCGACCGGATATCCCGCGAGGGCTGCACCGCGCTGCCGCTGCGCGTCGCCGGACAGGTGCGGGACTTCGACCCGCAGGCCGTGATCGACAGCCGCTACCTGGTGCAGACCGACCGCTTCACGCACTACGCGATGGCCGCCGCGGACCTGGCCGTGGCCGACGCCCGCTTCACACCGGACCCGGAACAGCCCTACGCCGTCGGCGTGGTGACCGCGGCCGGCTCCGGCGGCGGCGAGTTCGGCCAGCGCGAGCTCCAGCAGCTCTGGGGCCAGGGGCCCCGGTTCGTCGGCCCCTACCAGTCCATCGCCTGGTTCTACGCGGCCAGCACCGGACAGATCTCCATCCGCGGCGGCTACAAGGGCCCCTGCGGTGTCGTCGCCAGCGACGAGGCCGGCGGCCTGGACGCGCTCGCCCACGCCGCCCGCTCGATCGAGCACGGCGCCGACGCGGTGGTGGCCGGCGCGGCCGAGGCCCCGCTCGCGCCGTACTCGATGGTCTGCCAGCTCGGCTACCCCGAGCTCAGCCTCGCCGAGCAGCCCGACCGGGCCTACCTGCCGTTCACCGCGCAGGCCTGCGGCTTCTCCCCCGCCGAGGGCGGCGCGATGCTGCTGCTGGAGGACGAGCGGACCGCGCGTCGCCGCGGGGCCGCCGTCCGCGCCCACCTGGCCGGGCACGGCGCCACCTTCACCGGCGCCTCCCGGTGGGAGGAGTCCCGCGAGGGCCTGGCCGCCGCGATCCGGATAGCCCTGGACGAGGCCCGGATCGCACCCGAGGAGGTCGACGTGGTCTTCGCGGACGCGCTCGGCGTCCCGGCCGCCGACCGGGCCGAGGCCCTCGCCCTCGCCGACGCCCTGGGCCCGGCCGCCGAACGCGTCCCGGTCACCGCGCCCAAGACCGGCACCGGCCGCGCCTACTGCGGCGCCCCGCTGCTGGACGTCGCCGCCGCCGTCCTCGCCATGGAGGACGGCGTGCTCCCGCCCACCCCCAACGTCACCGAGGTCTGCCACGACCTCGCCCTGGTGACCGGCCGCGCCCGGCCGGCCGAGCTGCGCACCGCACTGGTGCTCAGCCGCGGGCTGATGGGCTCCAACTCCGCGCTGGTGCTCCGGCGCGGTGAGCGGCCCTGAACCACCCCGTTCTGAGAAGGGACACCCCGTGAGCAACACCCTCAGTTACCCCGAACTGGCCGCCCTGCTCCAGGCGCGGGCCGGCGTCACCGTCGAACCCGGCGAACTGGAGCGCCCCGGCTCCTACTTCGACGACTTCGGCGTCGACTCGCTCGGCCTGCTCGGCGTCGTCGGCGAGCTGGAGAACCGGCACGGCCTCAAGGTCACCTCGGGCGCCGAGTCCGCCAAGACCCCGGCCGAGTTCGTGCAGCTCGTCAACGCCTCCCTCGCGACGAAGGCCGGTGCCTGACATGCCCGGACACACCGACAACGAGATCGTCATCGCCGCTCCGCTCGACCTGGTCTGGGAGATGACCAACGACCTGGAGAACTGGCCGGAGCTGTTCAGCGAGTACGCCTCCGTCGACGTCCTGGAGCGCGACGGCGACAGCGTCCGCTTCCGGCTCACCATGCACCCGGACGAGAACGGCCAGGTGTGGAGCTGGGTCTCCGAGCGCACCACCGACAAGTCCTCGCTCGCGGTGCGCGCCCGCCGGGTCGAGCCCGGCCCGTTCGAGTTCATGGAGATCCGCTGGGAGTACGCCGAGGTCCCGGCCGGGACGAGGATGCGCTGGATCCAGGACTTCGCGATGAAGCCCACCGCCCCGGTGGACGACGACGGCATGGTCAACCACATCAACAAGAACTCCCGGATCCAGATGCAGCTGATCCGCGAGAAGGTCGAGCTGCGGGCCGGGGAGAGGTGAGCGGCGTGCACCGCGCTCTGATCGTCGCCCGGATGAAGCCGGAGGCGGCCCCCGACATCGCCGAGGTGTTCGCCGAGTCCGACCGCGGCGACCTGCCGCACCTGATCGGCGTCACCGGCCGCAGCCTCTTCCAGTTCGGCGACGTCTACCTGCACCTCATCGAGGCCGACCGCCCGCCGGGCCCGGCCGTCGCCAAGGTCGTCGGGCACCCGGAGTTCCGGACCGTCAGCGACCGCCTCACCGCCTACGTCCAGGCGTACGACCCCGCCACCTGGCGCGAGCCCAAGGACGCGATGGCGCGCGAGTTCTACCGCTGGGACCGCTGAGCTCCGCAGCGCCCCCGCGACCCTTTGGGCCCGCCCCCGGCCACCTGCCGGGGGCGGGCCCACGCGTGCCCGGAGCCGCCCGCGCGCACCGACGGCTCGTGGCCGCCGTAACCCCCGTTCACCCGGATCGCCCGCGCACCCGGGTGAACACGCCCGGGAGTCCATCCGAAAGGCGCACCGGGCGCGCGGGCCCCGCACGCCTCCGGTGGCAGGCGTCGGCACGGTGGTTGACGGTGGATCAGGCGCGCATTCCCCGCGAGTCCCCTTGCCCGGCAACCCCGCCGGGCGTCGCGGGCCGGCGCGCCGGAAGGATCATCCTCATGCGTTCTGCACGCACGCTGCTCGCCGGGGCGGCCGTCGCCGCCGTCCTGACCGTCGGCACCCCCATGGCCTTCGCGGACGGATCCGCCGACCAGGGCAAGAACCTCACCTGGCAGGAGAAGCAGCCCGACAAGGGCACCGGCTCCGACGAGCACAAGGGCACGAGCGACCACAAGGGCTCCTCCTCCACCGAGGAGCACAAGGGCTCTGAAGAGCACAAGGGCAACGACGCCTACGGCGACAAGGGCGAGGAGCACAAGGCCCCGCACGGCGGCGTGCACACCGGCGGCGGCGGGCTGTCCCTGTCCGGCGGCGGTCTGGCCTCGGGCGCGGTCCTGCTGCTCGGCGGGATCGGCGCGGGCGCCCTCGCGCTGCGCCGCGGCCGCCGCACGGCCGGCGCCGTCGCCTGACCCCCGCCGCCGCCCCTGGGCGCCGCCCCGCCACCGCGGGGGGCGCACGGGGGCGGCGGGCCGTCCCGCGGGCGCCGTCCCGCGGACGCCGTTTCCGGAAAGGTGGGCCTCGGTGCTTCCCGTCCCAGGTACGTCCCGGCTGCTGCGCGTCGGCATGAGCGCGGCGGCGGTCGGCGTGCTGCTGATGTACAACTCGGTGGACTCCCGGACTGCCGACGAGTCCTCGTCCGCCGAGGCCGCTCCCCCGACCGCGACCGCGCCGGCCGCCCCCGGCCCGTCGGCACCGGCCGCGGCCGCGGCCGCCAAGCCGGGCCCCACGGCCGCCCCAGCCGCCGCGGGCGCACCGGCGCTGAAGCGGTCCAAGCCGGCCCGGCTGCGGATCCCGCAGATCGCCGTGGACGCCCCCTTCACCGAGCTGACGCTCGGTCCGGCGGGCCAGCTCAACGCCCCGCCGCCGGACGACAAGAACCTGGTCGGCTGGTACAACGGCGGCGTGACCCCGGGCGAGCGCGGCAGCGCCGTCGTCGCCGGCCACGTCGACACCACCAAGGGCCCGGCGGTGTTCCTGCTGCTGAGCCTGCTCCTGCCGGGCAACAAGGTCGAGGTGGCGCGCGCGGACGGCACCGTCGCGGTGTTCTCGGTGGACTCCGTCGAGACCTTCGCCAAGAACGCCTTCCCCGACCAGAAGGTGTACGGGAAGACGCCGGACGCGCAGCTGCGGCTGATCACGTGCGGCGGCGTGTACGACAAGAAGCGGCGGGACTACCTCGACAACGTGGTCGTGTTCGCGCACCTGGAGTCGTCGCACCGGGCCTGAACGCCGAACGGCCGCGGCTCCCCCGCGCGTCGGGGGGCCGCGGCCGGTTGGCGCGGGGGGGGGCGCGGGGGGGGGCGCAGCCGCCGGGTCGTATAAACAAAATAACCAGCCCACGATCAAATATTTGTTATT